>JBCBTR010000123.1:0-6430 GCA_039818545.1 Pseudomonadota bacterium | reverse complement strand
GACACGCCGCCCTGAGCGAGCAAGCTCTCGATCTCCGTGTCGGTGTAACGTGACAAGGCTTCAGACTGGTTCTGTGTGGATGTCGCGTTGCCGAGCGTCAGAGCCGCGGCTGCGAGCGTTGGTGCTATAAGGAGCCATGCTGCCGTCATGGCCAGCGCGGTCAGCCTCGACCGTCGGTGGATGGAGCGCTCTTCCTGCGTCATCGCTCCGGCGACCCGAAAACGAATTGTCTGAGAAATCCGGCGGCCCATGCTGTGTGCATGGTGCCGGATGCAACACCCGCAAACAGGCCGCACAGCGAACCGTGACGAACGGCTATGAGTAGCGATGCGGCACCGAGCGCGCAAAGATAGAATGCCGGATAGGCGAGCATCCATGGGAAGATCGCTGATCCCACCAATGCCCCGGCAAGACCGAGAAGATTGAGGACCGGGATCATCTGGCGCAGACGGGGACGGGTGCCGTGCTTGCGCATATTGCGCGCGCGTCCCCGGCCATAGCTGTAGTATTGCCGGGCAAGGGCGCTGACGGTGGCGCGCGGCGCATAAGCGAGACGGATATCGGCATCCATGTAGATGCGCCCCCCGGCATTCGCGACGCGTTGGTCGTACTCGGCATCTTCATTGTGAGAGAAAGTCTCGTCATACCCGCCGAGCGCGTTGAAGCGCGCCAGCTTGAAGCCGGCATGGTGGCCGTGATCGACCTCGCCGGATTTGCGCCCGCCACGATGCGCTGAGCCACCGGAGCCAAGGGGGGTATCCACGATCCAGGCATTGGCTTTCTGGAAACAGGTCTCACCGACGGCGTCCATGGGAACGACAACAGAGTCCGCGCCGGTTCTGGCGAGTGCGTCCGCAACCTCGGTGATAAAGCCGGGCGGGTAGATGGAATGAGCATCGCACCGGATCAGGTATTGCGTTTCGGGCGTGCTGCTGGCCTGAGCGACGGCGTTCACGGCGGCTGATTGCAGCCGTTTGGGATTGTGGATCAGTGAAACGTTTGGGAATTCCGCCTGAAGGTGTCCAACGATCTCGCGGGTGGCGTCGGTGCTCTCGCCGTCAGCGACAATGATGCGAATGTGGCAGAGGCGGTCATCCCCTGTCAGAAGCGATCTGAGGCAGGCCTCGATGTGATCTTCCTCATTGAAGGTCGGGATGGCCACGAGCACGGATGCGCCCGCCACCGGAGCGGCAGGGGCGCGTGCGCCGTCTGGGCGTGCAGGAAGACAGGCATCATCCGCCATTGCTGGTCTCGTATGTCTTATTCAGACGTGGCGGGCATGCCGCATGACGGGTGATCGTCGCCGGGTTCGGTGAAAGAGATGCAGTCGACGCGTGCCTGACGCGGCTCTGCGAACTCGATGCCGCCTGCCATCTCTGCAGCAGCGGACTCCGCGGCCCAGAGATTGACCAGCAGTGTTGCCTCAGCTGTTGGCGGCAACGGCGCTGCCTCATCAGTTTCATGAGCGAGTTCACCATCGACGAACCAGCGAACCGTTTCGCCGGCTCTTTCAAACGCATAGAGATGAACCTCATCGGCCGCGTCGAAGTCCAACTCGTGGACATGGGTATAGCGCGCTCCGCCTTCGCGGATATAGGTGAACTGGACCTGCGTGGTGTCGCGGCCTGCGAACTGGATCGTGATCTCGCCATCATCTTCAGCAGCAGCGCTTGAAGAATACAGGAAGAAACTCGTGACGAGCCCGGAGCCGGATGCCGGTCTGAGCGCGGCCTCGAAGCGCCCGTCACCATAGGCGCGAACCGAGCGGTATGCGCCGCTGCGATAGTAGCCGCCTGCTTCCAGCGGCGGCGAAATCGAGATCATCAGGCCTGTATCGTCGAATGAGATGTTTTCTGGCAGGTAGCGCGAGCGTTGGACATCGGAGGTGACGGCGTAATCTCCACGTTGCCAGTAGCCTCGGCGGTCTCCTTCGGCAAAGTCTGACATGAACGAGCCCTCTGCAGGGCCGGCGTCGAGCCCGGCGCGTACGGGGTCTGTACCGGGTGTTCCGGCGCAGGCCCCCAGCAGGAGCGTCGCTGTGAGAGCGGTGGCGAAGGTTCGGCGCATGGTTTCACTCCATTTACTCGGATGACCGCCCCAAAACCTGACAGGACGACCTTTGCGCCACCATACTTCAATTCCCGTGCCACGCGTATTCTGAAAGCCGGGTTCACGCGAACCAGCATGTTTTCAGGGCTCTGGCGATGATTTTTGCCGGAAATCGAGTTTGGCATTCCGCAAGGTCACGATCCGGGCTACTCACGCGGAGATTATGAGGGAGGTGCGGGTGAAATCGAGACCGCCACGACTGCGTGGGCGCAATGCGAAGATTGTTGCGACCCTGGGGCCTGGAAGCCGGTCCCCCAGAACGATACAGGTGCTGGCCGAGGCCGGCGCTGACATTTTCCGTCTGAATTTCAGCCATGGCGAGCATGCCGATCATAAAGCCGCCTATGACGCGGTTCGCGCGGCTGAAGCGGTTGTCGGACGCCCCCTTGCGGTTCTTGCTGATCTGCAGGGGCCGAAAGTGCGGGTCGGCGCGTTTCCGGGAGGACAGTTGAAACTGGCTTTCGATGGCGAGTACCGACTGGTCGCCGATGAGAGCACGGACGCGACCGACGTTATCCCGGTGCCGCACGCGGCGATCCTCGGCGCGCTGGAAGTGGGTGACAAGATTCTCTGCGACGATGGCATGGTGATCCTCACCGTGTCCGAGGCCGGAGACACGCCGAAGGTGACATCTGCGTTTCCGGGCACGCTGAAGGATCGCAAGGGCTTCACTGTGCAGGGCAAGGCGCTGCCACTCGCCGCACTCACTCCTAAGGACCATGACGATCTCGATTTCGCACTGGAGCTTGGCGCGGATCTGATTGCGCTGAGCTTTGTCCAGTCAGTCGGCGATATTGATGAGGTGAAGAGCCTGATTGCAGGACGCGCCCCGCTGATCGCCAAGATCGAGAAGCCGGCTGCCGTGGATGATCTGGACGCGATTGTGGAAGCCGCCGATGGCGTGATGGTCGCACGCGGCGATCTGGGCGTTGAGTACCCGGCCGAGCAGGTGCCGATTATCCAGCGGCGCATTGTACGGGCGGCCCGCGCCATTGGACGGCCTGTGATAGTGGCAACGCAGATGCTGGAATCCATGATCGATAACGCGGCCCCGACGCGGGCCGAAACCGGCGATGTGGCGACCGCGATCTATCAGGGCGTCGATGCCGTGATGTTGTCGGCTGAGACCGCGGTTGGCCGGCACCCTGCGACGGCGGTTGCGATCATGGGCCGGATCATTCAGGCAACCGAGGCTGCTGAGGATTACCGCCAGTCGCTGTGGCAATTCATGGGGGACCGCAGCACCGAGCTGACCATTGATGTGGTTGCGAGGGCGGCACAATCGCTGGCCTATGCGGAAGGTGCGCCCGTTGTCGCGCTTCGTACCGGCTCCAGCCGGCGCCTCGCGCAATTCGCCAAGCATCGGGGACGCTCGCTCATTCTTTACGGCTCAATCGATGAATCGCGTCTTCGGCAGGCGCAGCTCCTCTGGGGCGTTCACCCCATTCGTATTGAAGACATCGAGAATGAAGACTGGCCGTTAGAGCTGCTCAGGACCGCCGAGATGACAGGGGCGGCCGCCTACGCCGCGTGGCGCGGCGATGACGATGAACATGACATGGCCTGGGAACTCGGCATCAAGCAAGGCTGAGGCATCACGCCGTCCGGGTGCCTAGGGTTTTCGGAACTCGAGGCCCTTGAACTCTCCCGATGTCCGCCATTTGTCGATGTGGTGAAAGAAGGCCCGCGCGCCGGCAGGATGGCCGAGGCCGTGCCGGTTCTTTTCCGTCAGTCCCTGACCTTCATTGTTGTAATAGCCGGGCGTGCAGTCCGGCGAGCCGATCATCATGCCGGACCCGCTGAGGACCAGATCGACCCACGCAGACTCAGCTTCGGGTGTCGGTTCGACCTCGGCGTAACCTTCGGCTTCGGCATGAGCCACGATGGTGGAGATGGTATTGGCGTGGTCGACGATGTTGTGCGGCACGTTCGAAATCAGGTTCGCTGCCTGACTCGGCTGAACGATAAAGGCATTCGGGAATCCATGAGATTGCAGGCCATGAAGGGTTCGCATGCCGTCTGACCAGTGCTCCGACAGCTTCTGCCCATCTCGCCCCGTCAGATCGAAGCCGGCGCGTTCTGTGTATTCGGAGCCGACTTCGAAACCTGACGCATAGATGATGCAATCCACCTCGTAGAGCTCGCCATTTGCGATCACGCCGGTCTCAGTGATCCGCTCCACGCCCTTGCCGTCAGTGTCGATCAGGCGTGTGCCGGGCTCGTTGAAAGCTTGCAGGTAGGCATCGTGGAAGCAGGGTCGTTTGCAGAGCTGCCGGTACCAGGCTTTCAGGTTCTGCGCCGTTTCATCGTCCTCCACGATCGTATCCACGCGTGCGCGAATCTCATCCATCTTCTCGAAGTCTGCATCTTCGAAGGCGGCCATCATCGTTTCCGGGTTCCATTCGGATGGGGGCAGGGTCAGGACTTTTTCCCGAATGCGCCGGGAGAGTTCTGTCCAGCCATCCATGACGAGATCTTCGGCCGGCATGCCCTGGGATTGGTTTTCCACGAAATTGTCGAACCAGCGCTGCTGCCAGCCTGGCGTTGCGATTGACTCAAACCAGTCCGGATCGATCGGATGATTGTCGCGCACATCCACCGAAGATGGCGTGCGCTGGAAGACCAGAAGCTCCTTTGCTGCCGGTGCGAGATGCGGCACGCACTGGACCGACGTTGCCCCAGTTCCGATGATCGCGACGCGCTTGTCCGACAGCTTGTCGAGGGGGCCGCCATCTGGACTGCCGCCCGTGTAGTCGTAGTCCCAGCGACTGGTGTGGAACGCCTTGCCCTTGAAACTGTCGATGCCTTCGATGCCGGGGAGCTTGGCGACGTGGAGCGGGCCTGTGCCCATACCCACATACTTTGCGGTGAAATCGTCACCGCGCGAGGTGCGCACCCGCCAGTGCTTGTCCGCCTCCTGCCATTCAAGGTCTGTCACTTCGGTGTGGAAGAGGGCGTGTTCGTACAGACTGAACTGATTGGCGATGCGTACGCACTGGCCGCGAATCTCCGGGGCATGGGCGTACTTCTCGGTGGGCATGTGCCCGGTTTCCTCGAGCAGCGGCAGGTAGATCATCGAAGCCGTATCGCACTGGGCTCCGGGATAGCGGTTCCAGTACCAGGTGCCGCCGAAATCCCCGCCTTTTTCGATAATGCGGACATCGGAGATGCCGGCCTCTTTCAGGCGTGCGCCAACGACGAGGCCTGCGAAACCGCCGCCGATGAAGGCGAACGTTACATGGTCTGTAACCGGATCGCGCTCTTTCCATGGCGTGTAGGGATCGGCGGCGAGATCATCGAAAACGCCTTCGAGGCGTTGATACTGCGCGTTTCCGTCTTCGCGCAGGCGTTTGTCGCGTTCCTCCAGATATTTCTTCTGGATGGCTGCCTTGTCTAGCGTTGTCGTTGTCATGACCGGCCCTGCGTTCTGTTCGAATGGAGACTATGCGAGCGATTATGCACAGGGCTTCCCAAACGGAAGACAAGTCGGGGACTCGATTTTCGAACGCGTCGGCCGCGCTGTCAGGCAGGCGGCCGGTCATCAATCGATCAGATTGATAGCCTTGGCCTGCTGCGAAAGTTCTTCGCGGTGATTGGGATGAGCAATCTCGATCAATGCGCGGGCGCGTGCTTCACCGCTGAGCCCAATCAGGTGCGCGGCTCCGTATTCGGTGACGATCGTGTCGACATCGTTTCGCGGCGTCGTCACAGCTCCTGTCAGGGCCGGGACGATGCGAGAGACCTGACCCTTCTGGGCCGTCGACCGGGCCGCAATGATCGACCGGCCGTTCCTGGACCTGCGCGCGCCGCGTACAAAGTCGAGCTGGCCGCCTGAACCGCTATACTGGCGTTTGCCGAGTGACTCAGAGTTACAGGCC
This sequence comes from Pseudomonadota bacterium, assembly GCA_039818545.1. GTDB lineage: Bacteria > Pseudomonadota > Alphaproteobacteria > Caulobacterales > Hyphomonadaceae > JANQQC01. The sequence goes on along the minus strand of JBCBTR010000123.1, from coordinate 443 downwards.
CCGGTGAGGTCGATCTGCAGGGTCGCGTTCACCGACACAGCATCCGGATTCTTCGCGATGTGGCGCGGATCATTCACGATATCGACCGGATGACTGTTGATCGATGGATTGTCGTGAAGCAGGCGGTACATTTTGTCATTGCCGAGCGCGAAGGTGAAAACTGTCCGTCCCGGGAAGGTTTTCTTCCGGCGGTTGGTCACAGCCCCCGCTTCGATCAGGTCCACGAGACCGGGGGACAGGAGTTCAGTGTGGATTCCAAGGTCTGCCCGCGTCTTGAGGTGTTGGCAGACAACATTCGGAAGCGCGCCGATCCCCATTTGCAAACACGCGCCGTCCGGGATCATTTCGGCGATGATCTCGCCAATGCGCTGCTCTTCCTCTGATGGGGCACGCTCGGGGATTTCGAAGAGCGGGGTGTTGTTTTCAACGATCGCATCGACTTC
>JBCBTR010000122.1:0-6461 GCA_039818545.1 Pseudomonadota bacterium | reverse complement strand
GATCGATTCGGATGAAGTGCTGGTGCTCGTAATGGCTGCCGGCGTGAATTATAACGGCATCTGGGCCGCATTGGGCGAGCCGATCTCGCCGTTTGACGGTCATAAGGAAGACTATCATGTCGCCGGTTCCGACGCGTCGGGCATTGTCTGGGCCGTTGGCCGCAAGGTGACGCGCGTGAAGCCGGGCGATGAAGTCGTTATTCACTGTAATCAGGACGATGGTGACGACGAGGAGTGCAATGGCGGCGACCCGATGTTCTCGCCGACCCAGCGAATCTGGGGCTATGAGACCCCCGACGGTGCCTTCGCCCAGTTCTGTCGCGTGCAGGCTCGCCAGTGCATGCCGCGTCCGAAACACCTCACCTGGGAAGAGAGCGCCTGCTACACGCTGACGCTGGCAACCGCCTACCGGATGCTGTTCGGCCACCGCCCACACATCCTGAAACCGGGCCAGCATGTCCTCGTCTGGGGGGCCTCAGGCGGTCTCGGCTCTTTCGCGACGCAGCTTTGCGCCGTCTCCGGCGCTCATGCGATTGGCGTCGTCTCCTCCGACGACAAGAAGGATCATGTCATGTCGCTGGGCGCGAAAGGCGTGCTCAATCGCAAGGACTTCAATTGCTGGGGCCAGTTGCCGACAGTGAACGGGCCTGAATTCAACGATTACATGAAAGAGTGCCGCAAATTCGGCAAGGCCATCTGGGAAATCACCGGGAAGAAGGATGTCGACATTGTCTTCGAACATCCCGGTGAGACGACGATGCCGGTCTCTGTCTTTGTCGTGAAGCGTGGCGGCATGGTCGTCATCTGTGCCGGTACGACCGGGTTTAACCTGACCATGGATGCGCGGTTCCTCTGGATGCGCCAGAAGCGGGTGCAGGGTTCGCACTTTGCCCATCTCGCGCAGGCTTCTGCCGCCAACCAGCTCGTGATCGACCGCCGCATCGATCCCGGCATGTCGGAGGTCTTCCCGTGGGCCGACATCCCACTCGCGCACGAAAAGATGCTCGATAACAATCACCTGCCGGGCAATATGGCCGTTCTGGTCAACTCGCCGAAGCCAGGCCTGCGCACCGTGGAAGATGCGATCGAAGTTGGTCCGCTTCCAGCGGGATGACGGATCGCAACTTCGCAGAGCGCTTTGCGCGGGAATGGGCGCAAGCCTGGAATGACAGGGATATAGAGGCCATCCTTCGCCACTATACCGATGATGTCATTTTCCATTCCCCGCGCATCGCGCTGCTTCTCGGCGAGGATCAGCCCTCCATTGAGGGCAAGGATGCGCTGCGAGCGTACTGGACGGCTGCGCTCGAGAAAGCGTCCTCGCTCTACTTCGAAGTCGACCGGGTCTTTGTCGGGGCGGACGCCCTGACCATTCTCTACACAAACCATCGCGATGAGACGGTTGCCGAGACCTTTGTGTTTGATGCTGCGCGCCGTGTTCGATTGAGCACGGCAACCTACAGCTGAACCTGCGAAGGCCCGCCTGGTCTTGATCATTGCTGCGCTGAATGTGCAGTGTTGGTTGAGAGACTGGAAGAGGGCGGTTGATGAAACTCGTATTGAAGGGCGCAGCTGCGCTTGGCGTGCTGTTTGGGGTGCTGGCAGCCATCGTGCTGTTCCGGACCGTCACCTATGGCGGCGCTGTCACATCTGAAACCGTAGAGCTTGGTGATCCGCCGCCGATCAATGCGCAATCGGCCGCGGCGCATCTGGCTGAGGCGATCCAGTTCCGAACGATCACGCTGGCCGCGGGCGATCCCCGCGAAGGGCAGGAGGGCCCGTGGCTCGCTCTGCATGAATGGCTCGCGGAAACGTATCCCGAAGCGCACGCAGCGATGGGTCGTGAGATCGTGCCGGGCGGATACTCGCTGCTCTACACGTGGGGAGGCAGCGATCCGGGGCTCGATCCGCTTCTTCTGATGGCACACCAGGATGTGGTTCCAGTGAACATTGGAACGGAGGGAGACTGGGTCTCGCCGCCCTTCGCTGGGGATATCGTCAATGGCTATGTTTATGGCCGGGGCGCGATTGATGACAAAGGGTCGCTGGTTGCCTTGATGGAAGCGCTGAACGGGCTTGCGCGTCGCGGGTTCCAGCCACAGCGAACGGTCTATCTCCTGCTCGGCCATGACGAGGAAGTCTCCGGCTCAGGGGCCGAAGCCGGCGTCGCCTTGCTGAAGTCCCGCAACGTGTCACCGGTCATGGCGCTCGATGAGGGCTTCATGATCATTGATCCCTCGCCGCTGACGGGTAAGCCGATGGGGTTCATCGGCGTGGCCGAAAAGGGCTATCTCACAGTCGAGATCACCGCGATTGCGGAAGGGGGTCATTCCTCCACACCGCCGCGAGACTCTGCAGCTGTGCGCCTCTCGCGCGCGCTCGTGGCGCTTGATGAGAACCAGATGCCATCTGACTTCTCGCGGTCACCGATCTCGGACCTCTTCAAGGCGACCGCGCCCGACATGCCGTTCCTTAGCCGGATGGCGCTTGCCAATATGTGGTTGTTTGGCGGGTCGGTGGAATCGCAGATGTCTGCCATTCCGGCTGCCAATGCGATGATCCGCACCACCACTGCGCCAACCATGCTGGTCGGCTCCGCTAAGGAAAACGTTCTGGCGCAGCGCGCGACCGCAGTGGTGAACTTCCGGATCCATCCAAACGATACCGAAGATGATGTTCTGGAGCATGTTCGCGATGTGACGTCGGGCATTCCGGGGCTTGAAATCGAGGCCGGGCAATCAGGCATTCGCGGCGCGGGAGCCTCGCCTGTCTCGCCGACGGATAACCGCGCCTATGCCGTTCTGGCGAGCGTGGCGTCGGAAGTGTCCGGCGGTGCGCCCGCCGCGCCGGGTCTGGTGCTTGGCGCAACCGATGCGCGGTATGCGTCAGCGATCACAGACAGTGTTTACCGGTTTGCCCCGGCCATTCTGTCACCGGAAGATCTCAGTGGCTTCCATGGCACCAATGAGCGGATGTCGGTCGAGAACATGAAACGTATGGCCGAGGGCTATGCGATGATCATCATGGCGATGGACGAGCCCGGCGAGTGATCGCGCGGGCGACAGGCCTCAGCTTTCGGCTTTGGGGCCGCCCGGCATGATCGGGCGGTGGGCATGGTCACCCATTGAGAGGTGCCGGTCATACATCACGAGCGCGCCGGCGAGGCTCACATTGATGCAGAACTTGGTCGGGATCTTCACGACGTGTGCGCAGCGCGACAGCATCTCCGGCGTGAGGTCGCCCTTTTCCCGGCCGAGGACGTAAGCCGCCGCCGGCGGGTGCCGGAAACTCGGAAGCTCGACGGCATCGTCGGTCAGCTCAATGCCGACAAGCTGGCACCCTTTTGGAAGCGCCATCTCATCAATCGAGTCCCACTGGTAGTAGGGCAGGTGCTCAAAGGATTTCGAGGTGTCGGCCTTGTAGGCGTCGCGCACCTTGCTGGCCGCATTGACCGAATAGACAAAGCTCGCGCCAAAGGCATGGGCCGTCCGCATCAGGGCCCCCAGATTCATCGGCTTGGAAATGCCTTCCGCGCCGATGGAGAAATAGCCACGCATTACAGGATGCCTCCGTTGGTGAAGCGGCGGGCGGCGATCAGGCCGAGCAGCAGGATGGGGAAGATCATGCTCCAGCGCCGCGCCAGCCGCATATGCGCCAGCGGGCGGGGATAGGTGTCCAACAGGTGCTGGCTCTCCTTCGTCGTGCCGCCTCCGACGGTCGCTTCGCGCACTGCATCTGAATGCGCGGCACTGTCCCCGAACAGCGCTGTCAGCGCCTTGCGCAGGACGAGCGCGATCATCACGCGCATCTGGACGGCGAGGGCGAACCCGAAGGCGAGCACCCCTCCAATGATCCAGAAGGCGACGTCGGACCCGGTCATCGCGCTGTCGCCACCTCGAACCGTCCGGCCGATGTCGCCACGCCGCGCTTCATGCCTTCCGAACAGAAAGGCGTCGTCACCTGGCCGTTCGCATCGACTGCAATGAGACCACCATCGCCGCCCAGATGAACCACATCGTCAATCGTGGCAGCGGCGGCGTCCTCCAGGGACTGACCACCATACCTGACCCGCGACGAGACATCGGCGGCCGCATTTGCGCGCATGAAGTATTCGCCCTGTCCGGTGCAGGAGACAGCCACGCGCTCATCAGCCCATGTGCCGGCCCCGATCAGCGGCGAGTCGCCGACGCGTCCCGGAACCGCGCCCAGCAGGCCGCCGGTTGAAGTTGCGGCGGCCAGTGCGCCGGTCGTGTCGAGGACAACGCAGCCAACCGTGCCGTGGGCGAGCTCTCCGGGCTTCACTTTCCGGGAGACGGCGGGCGTGTAGTAGGCTTTCGGGTGACGCACGCGCTGGAGCTTGTGCTGGTCGGCGAAAGTGGAGGCGCCCTTTCCAACGATCAGCAGGTGAGGGGAATGGTCCATCACCGCACGCGCCGCTGCGATGGGGCTGCGAAAGCCGCGCAGAGCCGCGACCGCGCCGGAATTGCGCGTTGCGCCGTCCATAATGGCAGCGTCGAGTTCCCAACGTCCGTCGGCGTTCGGGCCAGCGCCTTTGCCGGCGATGTGATGCCCGGAGGCTTCCAGCGCGGCGACCATCGCTTGCGCAACGTCAAGCGCAGCGTCCCCGCGGGCGAGCCGGTCGGCCCCCTCGCGCAGTGTTTCGGCCATGTGGCCTTCCTCGGCGGCATAGCTCTTTTTGCGCATTGGCCCTGCGCCGCCATGAAGGGCGATTGCCCAAACCTTTGACATGGGAAGACCTTTTGCTTCATCAGATACGTCGACACCGCTACAGCTACAGTCGCGAAAGACAAGAGGGAGGGCTCAGCCCGTGAAAGCAGTATTATCGAAGACCGTCGGTGGTCCGGAAACACTCGTCATTGAAGACGTTCCAGCCGCGGAAGCCGGCGAAGGCCAGGTGGTCCTCGACGTGAAGGCCGTCGGCGTGAATTATCCCGACGTCCTGATCATCCAGGACATGTACCAGTTCAAGCCGCCACGCCCGTTCTCCCCCGGCGGCGAGGTTTCCGGCGTTGTGAAATCGGTTGGCGCTGGCGTCACCGATCTGAAACTCGGCGACCGCGTGATTGGCTCCTCCGGAGCCGGCGGGATGCGCGAAGAACTGGTCATCGATGCCGGGCGCTGCATTCCGATCCCCGACGACATGCCGTTCGACGAGGCGGCCGCCTTCATGATGACCTACGGCACCAGCCACTATGCGCTGAAGGACCGGGCCGATCCCAAGCCGGGCGAAAAGCTGCTCGTGCTCGGCGCGGCGGGCGGGGTCGGCATCGCAGCGGTCGAGCTTGGCAAGGCGATGGGGCTTGAAGTCATCGCGGCGGCCTCCAGCCAGGACAAGGTGGATTTCTGCCTGTCCAAGGGCGCTGATCACGGCCTTGTCTATGAGCGCGGCCCGCTCGACCGGGGCCAGCAGAAAGAGTTTTCCAACCAGATCAAGGAGATCTCCGGCGGCGGCGTCGACATCATCTATGACGGCGTGGGCGGGGATTATGCCGAGCCGGCCGTTCGGGCGATGAACTGGGAGGGGCGCTTCCTCGTGATCGGCTTCCCGGCCGGCATTCCAAAGCTTCCGCTCAACCTGACCCTGCTGAAATCCTGCGATGTGCGCGGGGTCTTCTGGGGCGCTTATGTCGCGCGCGACCCGAAGGGCAACGCGGAAAACGTGGCCGATCTTTTCCGGCTCTACAGCGAAGGCAAGATCAAGCCGCACGTGTCCAACACATACCCGCTGGAGCAGGCCGCAGACGCGATCACCGAGCTTCAGGAACGCCGGGCGCTCGGCAAAGTCGTCATCACCGTTTGAGACGCGGCAGGCGGGGTGCGCGCTTAGCGCATTCCGCCTCTTGCGCGCGGTGCGGATTTGGGCTTTATCGCCTTCCTCAGGCGTCGGCGGTGTCGGCGACTGACTTACCCTATCGGATGCGGGCGTAGCTCAGGGGTAGAGCACAACCTTGCCAAGGTTGGGGTCGTGAGTTCGAATCTCATCGCCCGCTCCAGTTTTTCTTGTTTGTTTTGCTCGCGGCTGATCGGGGCTGACGCCCCGGCCGCTGCGGCGTTGTTTTGTTTGCTTCCGTATCGCCGGGTCGCCCTCTGGGCGGCCGGCTCACATGAAGCGCGCTCAGGGCTGTCCTCCTTTCGTCGTCCCAATGCCTCCGTTTCGTTGCCCTTGGGCCTGACCTGAGGGCCCGGCTCTGATGGCATCCGAGATGGGCCCTGCGATCAAGTCGCAGGGCGACGGGGTGGTGGCGCGCGCGCCTTGATCCGGCCCGCCTTGCAGCGTCCGGGTATGATGGTGAGCCAGCCTGCGTGAGCAGGGCTATGCGCGCGGACGCCGGGGCCTCCGTTGATTGGTGGTGCGCTAAGCGTGGACGCCTCGGCGTCCGCGCGCGTCGCGGCTTGTCGCACAGTCCCGCCGGGCCTCAGCCTTGGCCTGTGCTTTGGTT
>JBCBTR010000121.1:0-6462 GCA_039818545.1 Pseudomonadota bacterium | reverse complement strand
GGCTCACGCTCTGGCCGCTCGTGTTTTCAGGTCACCTGCCGCTCTGGGCCGGCTTCCTGATCGCCACGGCGAACATCATGCTCTCTTACCTGCCGAGCCATGAGGCCCAGCACGACATCATCGCCAAGCCGGGCTCGAAGCTGAGATGGCTCAACCAGACCGTCGGGCACCTCTCCACGATCCCGCTCGTCCTGCCATACCGGGTCGCGCGGCTGACGCATCTGGAGCATCACAAGCACACCAATGATCCTGACCTCGACCCGGATATCTCCACCAAAGCGCCCGGCCCGCTTCAGGCCATCTGGGGCAGCATTCGCAATCGCCAGCCGCGGGTCGATGGCGGCTTCAACGCCTATGGCGACGCGCTCGTGCGGATCGGGCGGCCCGATGCCATCCTCGACGCGGTGATTTACGAGATCGTCTTTTACGGGACACTGTTCGGTCTGGCCTGGTCTGGCTACGCCGTCGAGGCGGCGCTTCTCTGGTGGCTGCCGCGCCATATCGCGCTGACCTACATCCAGTACTATCTGAGCTGGGCCCCGCATCACCCCGGCACGAAGCAGGGGCGCTACCGCAATACGCGGTCCTTCCGCTCCATTCTGGGCAATATCGGCTCGATGGGGATGCAGTATCACATCATCCACCATCTCCACCCGCGCATCCCGCTCTACCGCACGCCGATGGCCTACTGGGAAATGAAGCCCATTCTGGAAGCGCGTGGCTGCGAGGTGGATAAGCTTTAAGCGCGCTTCAGCTTCACAAGCGCCTGATCGAGCGCAGAGAGAAAACGTGAGCGGTCTTCCTTACTGAAAGGAGCCGGGCCGCCGGTCGGACCGCCCACAACCGTATCGCGCAGATCCTGCATGATCGCGCGCGTCGCGATGGCCCCGCCAATCGAGGCTTCGGTAAACGGCTTGCCGTTTGGCCCGATGACGAGCGCGCCGGCTTTCAGGCAACGCTCAGCCAGAAGGATGTCAGCCGTAATCGCAACGGTGTGCGGCCCGCTCAGTTCGGCGACATGATCATCAGCCTCGTCAAATCCGGACCCCACCACTTTCAGCGTGATCAGCTCATGTGGCGGCGTGCGCATGAAACTGTTCGCGATCAGGGTGACCGGCGTCTTGTGGCGCAGGGCGACCTTGTAGACCTCGTCCTTCACCGGGCAGGCATCGGCGTCGACGAGGATCAGCGGGTCAGCCATCGTCGTCGGCTTCGCCCATCCCACCCATTCGCTCTCTTTGCTCGATGGCGACACGAGTCTTCTCGACCGCATCGCTCGGGCTCGGCGGAGCCATGATCTCGGGTGGGTCTTGCTGCTGCATATAGATGGTCCGGCTCGGGAAGGCGAAGCCGGTGCCGGCGCGCTCGATGATGTTCATCACCGTAACGGCGAACTCTTCCTTGATGGCGAGCCACTCGCCCCAGTTTTTCGTGTGCGTGAAACAATAGATCAGGAAGTCGATCGAGCTGGCATTGAAGCTGTCGACCCGCACGAACAGCGCCGCTTCAGGCGGCTTGGCAAACCGGTCGTCCTGCCAGAGGGCAGCTTCGATCTCGTCCCGGATGTATTTCAGCTGGTCGACCGTGGTGCGGTACTCCACGCCAACGACCCATTTGATCCGACGGTGCGTCATCCGCGAGAAGTTCGTCACCGGCGCATCCGACAATAGCGAATTGGGAACATAGACCGGGCTCTTGTCGAAGCGGCGGACGAGCGTGGAACGGAAATTGATCTTCTCGACCGTTCCTTCGACGACGCCGTCAGACTGAATCCACTCACCGGGCACAAAGCGCTTCTCCGTGAGGATGAGAATGCCGGAGATGAGGTTCTTGAACAGGTCCTGCGCCCCGAGACCAACCGCGATCCCGAACACGCCAAGACTGGCGAGGATCGGCGCAATCGGGATGCCCCAGATTTGCGCCACAGCCCCGAAACCGAGGATGAGCAGTATGATCTGAAGCGCTTTCGCCATCCAGTCGACAATGGCGGGCGACAGCGTCTCGCGAAGGCCGGTAAAGGCGAATTCGAACGCACTGACGGCGCGTGAGAGCGTCCAGAACACCGCCAGCGTGACAACCGATTGCACGATGTCGTTGAGGATCTGCGAGCGCTCGCCGCTGACGTCCAGCATCTGGATCGCGAAATAGATGCCGATGATGACCGGGACGATCTTCAGCGGCGTCGAAACCGATTTGACGAGGCTGTCATCGAGTTGGGAGGACGTGCCGGCCGCCGCCCGGCCAATGCCGCGAACGACAGTGCGCGCAAAGAACCCGCGAACGGCGATCGCGAACAGGATGATCGCAACGGCGGAGACGATCTGCCCGAAGGTGTAGCCGTAGGCCCCCTCGACCCATATACCGCTCAGATAGGTCCAGGCGTCGGTGGCCCAGGTGAAATCATCCATGGTCAGTCTCTCAGATCAGACCGCGCGTTCGCGCGTCGCAGAGAACCGGATATCGGGGTTCTTCTCCTGAACATAGCCGACATCCCACGCATTTTTCGCCAGATAGACCGGCGCGCCATCAAGATCGGTGCCGGTGGCGGACTTGTTCCGGTCAAGAAACGCATCGAGCATTTTGTCGTCGTCGCAGCCGATCCAGCGCGCCACGTTGTAGGGCGCTGCCTCGAACACGACATCCAGCCCGTACTCAGCCGCTACCCGCTCTGCCATCACATCGATCTGTAGCGCGCCGACCGCACCGACAATCATGTCCGAGCCAATCGCCGGCCGGAACAGCTGGGTGACGCCTTCTTCGGCGAGGCTCTCAAGCGCCTTCTTCAGATGCTTGGTCTTCATCGGATCAGACACCCGCGCCCGGCGCAGAATTTCAGGGGCAAAGTTCGGGATGCCGCCAACCGACAACTCGCCACTTTCCGACAGGGTATCGCCAACACGCAGTTGGCCGTGATTGGGCACGCCGATGACGTCACCCGCGTAGGCGTTTTCCGCAATCTCGCGATCCTGCGCCATGAACATCAGCGGATTGTGGATGTTGATCTGCTTGCCCTCGGACGTCTTCATTCGGATGCCGCGCTTGAACGGGCCGGAACAGAGCCGCAGGAAGGCGATGCGGTCGCGATGGTTGGGGTCCATGTTCGCCTGGATCTTGAACACGAAACCGGCGACTTCCTTGTCCGAGGATTTCAGCTCAACCGTTTCGCCCTTGCGCTCGGCAGACTGTGGCCGCGGCCCCGGCGCGAACTCGGCGAGCGCCTGAAGCAACTCCCCGACCCCGAAATGACGAAGCGCCGAGCCGAACACGACCGGGGTCATATGGCCTTCCAGATAAGCCTTTGTGTCCATCTTCGGCAGCGCCTCGGCGGCGAGTTCTGCATTTTCGCGCAACTCCTCCAGCACGCCCTCATCCATCGCGGCAGCAACCGAATTGCCAGAGAGCGAAATCCGCTCCTGATCGCCCGCTTCCATCTTGTCGGCCGCCGGTGCCTTCTCGAAAGGAAGGAAATCGTTATTGCGGAGATCCTGCATGCCGGCAAAGCGGTTTCCGCTGGCAGCGGGCCAGTAGAGCGGCGCGGTATCGAGTTGCAGCTTGTCCTGAACTTCGTCGAGCAGTGCGAACGGGTCATCCGCCTCACGGTCCATCTTGTTGATGAAGGTGATGATCGGGATGTCCCGCATCCGGCAGACCTCGAACAGTTTCAGGGTCTGCGGCTCGATGCCCTTGGCGGCGTCCAGAACCATAACGGCAGAGTCGGCTGCCGTGAGCGTGCGGTAGGTGTCTTCGGAGAAGTCTTCGTGGCCCGGCGTGTCGAGCAGGTTGAACATCAGGCCAGCATGCTCGAACGTCATGACCGAGGCCGAGACCGAGATGCCGCGATCCCGCTCGATCTTCATCCAGTCGGACTGTGTCCGCCTGCGCTCGCCACGCGCAGCGACCTGTCCGGCCAGCCGAATGGCTCCGCCCGCCAGCAACAGGTGTTCCGTCAGCGTCGTCTTGCCAGCATCGGGATGCGAGATGATCGCGAAGGTGCGCCGGCGTGCGGCTTCTTCAGCAAAGGTCATCGACATGAAAGCGCCCCGGATCATTACGAACCGAGGCGCTTAACGTATTCGAGGGTTGGTTTGAAGGGCGGTTAAGCCGCGACAGGCCAGATCTCGGCCATGTCGACCGTTTCGCCATTGTCTTCCATGCGGCTTCTCAGCGTCTGCAGAACAGCGTCAGGGATCATGGTGAGACGTGTCTCGCTCGTCCCGCTGGCCTGATTAATGAACAGGATCGCATTGGCACCGGTCTTGGCAACGATGAGCGAGGCGAGATCCTGACTGAGCAGTGTATCAAGCGCCATGCCCTGTTTGGCATGTTCGTCCACGACGGCACGAACGAAGTCGATCGCATCGCGCGCCATCAGCGCGTAAGGCTCACCGCATCCTATGGATTTCCAGCGACTGGAAAGATGTATTTCAGGCGACTCGATCTCGATGATCTGGTCGTTGAGAAGGAAGAGCATTTGGTTCGGCCCCACAGCTGTTGTGAGGCGAAATGTCGTCACCATTGGTGAATCGCAGGTTAATCTGCGGGCGGTTCGACAGGCTCAGTTAAAAAATGTCGGCCGGCGCGATCCTCAATCTCCAGAACCCAGACATCGCGATCACGGTCCCGCGTACGGGAAATGTAGGCATCGATGCCCACTTCATCGGGGCCAACACCCTGAGCGACGAGATCTGTGAAAACGCGACCGCCATCCATTCCCATACCCGGTGCGTAGAGCCGCGCCGCGCCATCCAGCGTCGCAACTTTGATAAGAACGCTGCCGCGCTCGGCATCGCCTTTCTGCAGCACAAAAACAGATGCGCCTTCAATCTGAGCGCGCCGCATCAGCGCGTCCACCCAGAGCCAGGTTGATAACCGTTCTTCCACGCGCCCGCTTACTGTGCCGCGTCTTCGAAGCCGACAAGATCAGCCAGATCAGCCGCAGGCAGGGTGACCTGAACAGTCGTGCCTTTGCCGAGCGCAGTATCGATCACGACCTTGCCGCCATGCAGTTCCGCAAAGCGCTGGACCACTGTCAGGCCAAGGCCCGTTCCGGCCCGGCCCTTGGCGTTCTTGCCCTGCGCAAAAGGCTCAGCAATCTGGGCCAGGTCTTCTGCGCTCATGCCGACGCCTGCGTCGGCAACGTAGAGTGACACCGTGTCATCGTGCATGGCCGTTTTCAGGACAATCGCGCCGCCTTTTTCAGAATACTTGATCGCGTTGGAAATCAGGTTCTGCCAGATCTGGCGAACGGCACGCGCATCCGCATGTGCCCAGGCTTCAAGCTTCTCGCTCATGCGCACAACAACACCGGCGCGCTTTGCCATGGCTGAGAGCTGGCGGACCACCGCTGCGCCACTCGCGGTCAGGTCGACCGGCTCCAGTTCAAGGCGCTGCCGGTTAGCCTCGGCCTTGGAGAGATCGAGAATGTCTTCGACAAGCAACAGGAGATCCTGGCCGCTTTCATTGATGAGCGCAGCATAGTCAGCGTAAGCCTTCGGCATCGGCCCAAGCACTTCCTCGCGCATCATGTCGGAGAAACCGAGAATGGCGTTGAGGGGTGTTTTCAACTCGTGCCCGAGAGACGCATAGAATTCACTGCGGCCCGCAAGAGCCTTCTCAGCGTCCTCGACACGTTCGCGCATTTCTTCGAGCTGGGTCTGCGCCGCATTGGAAGCGTCAGCGAAAACAACAACGGACCCGGTTGGCGATGGCCTTGTATGGGCGATCAGCGTTCGGCCATCGGTCAGGTTCATGGTGCGAGCCCCGGCGTCACTGACAAGATCCTTGAACGAGTCGTCGGCGTTTGCGGCTGCGACGTCTTGCAAAGCCCGCTGCCGCGAGACCCCGGGCAAGAGCCGCCGGTCCCCGCGCAGGGCGCGCACATGACCCAGCATGTTTGTCTCGACCCAGAGAAGCGGTGCGTCATCTGCGATATCGGGCGGGATCAGTCCGGTCGGAGCCGGCTGTGGCGGGGTCTGAACAGGCTTTGGCCGCTCAGCTGCCGGTCCCGGCGCAAGGCTGAGCGCGAGAAGCCCGCCAATGGCCGAGGCCAGGATCGCGGCGACGCCAATCCATGCGCGCGCATTCTGGCTGATTTCCGCATAGGGCTGAACGCCGACCATATGAAGGATAAGCATCGCGCAAACTGCGAGACCGGCGAAGATCAGCGCTTCCACCGCCAGACGCACGCGACCAATGCCACACGCGGCCAGCGGGCCGAGCGCAAACAGGGCCAGCGCAGGCGATGTCGGCCCGCCCGTCAGGAGCGAAGCAATTGCCGCCGCACAGAGCCAGGTCACCAGGACGAGACTCTCCACGAAGGGCGTTGCAGGATGTGACAAAGATTTCATCAAAACGGTATTTCGCAGCGAATATGACCCTTAATGCGAGTGTTGTACCAGAATTCGGCCAAGCTAAACAAAGCGCTGCCCGACAGCGATTCGATTTGGTAACTCTTATTAACAT
>JBCBTR010000120.1:0-6560 GCA_039818545.1 Pseudomonadota bacterium | reverse complement strand
GCAGCCAAACTCGTGATAGGCCCGGCGGATGGCGCGCCGCGATTTCACCGGATGCATGTAAGCCATGCGGCCGTCCGGGCAGCGCGCGGCGACAAGCTCCATCTCCGCTTCCGAGGCAACATCGAACCAGCGCACACCCGCTTCATACAGCGCATCGATCATCCATGGCGCGGGGTTCACTTTGACGGCGTAAAGCGTGTCGCCGTCGAAATTGTCGAGGAACCACCGCGCAGCCGTCACCGCTTTCGACGGACGTGCGCAGATGACCGGGTCATAGGCCGGTGCCTCTGAAACATAAGATACGGGAGATGGGTGCCTTTCCAACGCACTATCCTCCAAGTTGTGAAACCCGGTCGGCGTTAGTGCGTGATCTCTTTGGGAGATCGTGAGGTCCGCCTTAATCAGAGGGGCAGATAGGGGTTACCTTCGCGCCTGTAAAGCCGTTTTTGTGCAATTCTCAGGTCATGGACGCATAGCCGGAAGATTGCGTATAGCTCGCGGATGTCTGGTCCGCTCCGCCTCCTCCTGCCGCTCCTGTTTGTGGTCTCCGCATGCGGGGATGGCGGGCTGTCGAAGTTTGACGGGCAGGATGTGCCACCGCCGCCGCCAATCGGTCAGGCCGAGAAGATCAAGATTGTCGGTTCCTCGACCGTGGCCCCGTTCTCAACGACGGTTGCCGAGCATTTCGGCGCGGCCACCCAGTTCGATACCCCCGTCGTAGAGATTACCGGCACCGGGGGCGGCTTCCAGACCTTCTGCCGCGCCATCGGGCCGGACGAACCGTCCATCGTGAACGCCTCGCGTCCGGTCACGGCATCCGAGCAGGCGGCCTGCGCCCGCGCCGGGCTGACCGACCTTGTCGAAGTCCTGTTCGGCTTTGATGGGATCGTGCTGGCCAATGCCCGTCCCGGGCCTGATTTCGATCTCAGCAAGCGCGAGCTGTTCCTCGCGCTGGCCGATGAGTTGCCGGACGGGCCGGGCCGCTGGGTGCGCAATCCGAACCGGCGATGGTCGGATGTCGATGCGCGCCTGCCGGACGTGCCCATTCTTGTCTCCGGCCCGCCGCCGACCTCCGGCACGCGGGATGCCTTCACCCAGATCGCTCTGGAAACGGGGGCCGCGACCTTTCCTGAACTCGCCGCCCTGCGAGCGGCAGATTTCGAGGCCTTCCGCCGCCGCGCGACGACGATCCGCACCGACGGGGCATGGATCGATTCAGGCGAAAACGATTCCGCCATCATCCAGACCCTCATCAAGGACCCAAATGTACTGGGCGTGCTCGGGTTTTCTTTTCTGGATCAGAATCTCGACCGGGTGAAAGCCGCCCGCATTGATGGGGTCGACCCGTCCTTCGAGACCATTGCAAGCGGCGAGTACAAGGTCTCCCGCTCGCTCTATTTCTATGTGAAAGCCCAGAACGCCTCGCTGGTGCCCGGCCTTCGCGCCTATGTCGCGGCCTTCACCGATGAAGATGCCTGGGGCCCGGATGGATATCTCGCCAAAAAGGGCCTGATCCCGCTGCCAGAACCAGAGCGGGCGCGGGTTCGCCGCGCCGCGCTTGATTTCGAGACGGTGCCGCGCCCCGGCGGCTGACCGCTACTCTGCCGGAACGCTCGGGCGCGGGGCGGACGTGTCGAACTTCGCCCACACGCCTTCCTGCCCGTGCCAGTCGCCCTTGGTCGCGCCCTTGGAGTACTCGGTCGCCCGCGCCTCGAAGAAGTTGGCGTGCTCGACCCCGTTCAGGATTTCGCTCAGCCAGGGCAGGGGATGCTCGGTAATGCCGTAGAGCGGCTCAAGCTTCAGCTGACCGAGACGCCAGTCGGCGATGTAGCGGATATAGGTTTGGATATCCTCCGGCGTCATGCCTTCGACTTCCCCGGCCTCGAAGGCGAGTTCGATGAACTTGTCTTCCAGCGCCACGACCGTGCGGCAGCATTCGCGAATGCGCTCGCGCAGCTCGTCATTCATGACGCCGGTTTCGGCGCAGAATGTATGGAACAGCTTGATCATGCCTTCGCAGTGAAGGCTTTCATCGCGGATCGACCAGGTCACGATCTGGCCCATGCCCTTCATCTTGTTGAAGCGCGGGAAGTTCATCAGCATGGCGAAGCTGGCGAACAGTTGCAGTCCTTCGGTGAAGGCCCCGAACACGGCCATCGAAACGGCGATGTCTTCATTCGTCTTCGTGTCGAACTGGCCAAGATAGTCGTGCTTGGCCGCCATCTCCTCATACTCCATGAACGCGGAGAATTCAGAGTCCGGCATGCCGATCGTCTCAAGCAGCAGCGCATAGGCCGCGATGTGGATCGTCTCCATATTGGAGAACGATGACAGCATCATCGACACCTCTGTCGGTTTGAACAGAGGCATGTAGTGTTCCATGTAATTCGCGCCGACTTCCACGTCCGACTGCGTGAAGAAGCGGAAAATCTGGGTGAGCAGGTTGCGCTCCTTGTCGGTCAGCTTGACCGCCCAGTCCTTGCAATCCTCGCCCAGTGGAACCTCTTCCGGCATCCAGTGGACCTGCTGCTGCTTCTTCCAGAATTCGTATGCCCACGGGTAGCGAAACGGCTTGTAAGCGCGGCTCGGCGTGAGAAGTCCCGGTGTTTGCGTCATGCCATCGGCCATGTGATTCGCCCCTGTGTCTGCTATGTCTCTGATCACTAGATATAGTGTCTTAAACGAAAGTTACCCGCAAGATGATGCGTGTCGGTCGGGACAATATTCCACACCTAGATGCGGTTTTACGCGTGCTGGTTGCCTAGCCGAGCACGCATTTCCCGTTCCGAATGACGGTCGCATCCCGCGCGGCGACCCGCGCTTCGAAAGACAATGTGTCTCCATCTTCCCAGAAGTCCACATCGATCGTCTCGCCGGGAAAGACCGGCGCGGAGAAGCGCACATCGAACTGCTTGATACGGGCCGGATCATAATCCGCATAGGCTTTCAGCGCGGCGCGGCAGCAGACGCCATAAGTACAAAGCCCGTGCAGGATCGGACGCGGAAAGCCCGCCGCCTTGGCGAAGTTCGGATCGGAATGCAGCGGGTTGCGATCGCCTGACAATCGGTAGATCAGCGCCTGATCGGGCTTGGTCGCCATGGAGACCGTTCGATCCGCCGGGCGATCCGGGCGTTCATGAATGGCCGGCCCGCCAGACGATGGCCCGCCAAATCCGCCATCGGCGCGCGCAAACGTCGTCGAGCCGAGCGTGGCGAGTGTGTCTCCGGATTTCGCGTCTTTCAGTACGGTCGTATTGTAGATCAGCGCGCCCTTGCCCTCGCCCTTGTCGACAATTTCATCCACGGTCCAGTCGGCTAGGATATTGCCGTCTGTTGGCAGCGGTTTGTGAACGGTCAGGCGCTGTTCGCCGTGGACCACCATCATGAAGTTGATGCCCATCGCGGCGGTCTTGCCTGCGCCCCACGCCATGACAGTGGCCTGCGTCGGCACCACTTTCAGCCCGTTCTCATAAACAAAGGGCAGCTCTTTTTCGTCCAGCGGATCGTCGCCCATGCCCACGCCAAGCGCATAGAGCATCGTGTCGCGCTCGCTGTATGAAAACGCCTGGTCGGTTGATGAAAGCGCCTTTGCGGTGTCGTAGTCGATCGGCATGATGTGTCCTCCGTTTCCGGGGACGATAAGGCGGGCCGCCTTGCGCGTGAAGTCAGCTTGCGCGCTGCATCACCTTGAAGGAGGCAACGGAGTAGGTCGACACGCTATAGGGCACGCAGAAGGTCAGGATGATTTTCCAGACGGGCGGCAGGCCGCCTGCGATCAGGACGTCGATCTGATTGATCAGGATCAGGACGAGCCCGACAATAGCCGCCACCTTCAAGGCCCGTACGACTGTGTCGCGCTCGCCGGCCGCCTGCCAGAAACTCTTATTCGCGCAGAGTGCGACCGGGTTCTCACCGGGAAGCGATTTCGTTTCGGACATGCTCGGCCCTCCTTGCGGCGCATGTCGAGCATCTGGCCACACGCCCTCGCAATGCAAGCGTCATCACGCGATTGGGAAAAGGCGAGAGGCGGGGCGTTATCCCCACCTTTCAACCCGCTCATCCCGGACCTGATCCGGGATCTCGTGCCGCGTGTTCAGAAGCAACTGTTGTAGATTCCGGCCTGCGCCGGAATGAGCGAAACCACAAAGTCACCGAAACCTTATCCAACCCCCTCTGAGCCAGTCGTATACTCCACCCATGGATCGCCAGCTCATCTCCGAATGGTTCGCCTACGTGCCCGTGCTCTACTGGCCGGTGCTCTGCCTTGAGATCGTGAAATTCCACCTCTGGGCATGGGCCGATGCGGAAACCCTAGGCTATGCCCGCCAGATGATCGTCGCGGTGAACGATCACGGTCGCATCCGGGTAAAGTTCATCGAAGACGCCCCGGCCGAAAACTGGCAGTTACGCCTCTCCGATCTCTCAGCTACAGCCTCCAGACTCACCGCCCCGTCGCCCTTCGACTTGATCGAAGGGCCCATCTCTGACGCCCTGTCGGCTCACATGAAGCGGCTACTGCGCCGGAGCCAAACCTTTGGCCCGATTGTGATGAACGCTGGACCACAGCGGCCAATCCTCGACCCCGGCTAGCTCACCACTCCAACCCAAACTCAGTTTTCCCGCCGGATGTGCCCTGCACACGCCGGGCGAAGGTCCTGGCCATCGCCATTGCTCCGCCTGATCATCCTCCATAGGCTCGCGCCGACCGCTCCACACAGCTCAAGGACGCCCCGATTTGATCCCGATACATGGCACATGCGCGCCGCGCTTCACGCCCGTGAAGGCCGCCTTCGAAAACAACTTCCTGATGCAGGACGATATCGGCGCAAGCGTTGCGATCACTCATGAGGGCAGTTTCGTCGTCGATCTCTGGGGCGGGCACACCTCCCGCGACAAGACCGAGGAATGGGCCGAGGACACGATCATCAATGTCTGGTCCAGCACCAAGACGATGGCGGCGATGTCCCTCCTGCTGCTGGCCGATCGGGGCGCGGTCGACCTGCACGCACCGGTCTCTCACTACTGGCCGGAATTTGCAGCAGCTGGAAAAGACAAGGTCGAGGTTCGTCATTTCCTGTCCCACTCTGCAGGCTTGTCCGGCATGGATGAGCCGGTCGCCAGCGAGGCGCTGTATGACTGGGCGTGGATGACGGGTGCGCTGGCCGCGCAGGCTCCGTGGTGGGAGCCCGGCACTGTATCCGGCTACCATGCGCTGACACAGGGTTATCTGATCGGCGAAGTCGTGCGCCGCGTGACAGGCCAGTCGATTGGCAACTTCTTCCGTCAGGAAATCGCTGAGCCGGTCGAGGCTGACTTCCATATCGGCCCGCCTGAGGCCTGCTTCCCGCGCATCTGCGACCTTACCCCGCCGGCGAACCCAATCCAGGTTGGCGATGACGGCTCCATCGCATCGCGCAGCTTCGCCAATCCGGCCGTGGACATCTCCGCGACCTTTACCGAAGCATGGCGCAGGGCTGAAATCCCGGCGGCAAACGGCCATGGCAATGCCCGCAGCATCGTTCGCGCCCAGACGGCCATGGCCAATGGCGGCGAAGCATTCGGCAGGCAGCTCCTTTCAGAGGCCGGAACAGCCCGCATCTTCGAGCAGCAGACAAACGGGGTTGATCTCGTGCTCGGCATCCCGATGACCTTCGGGATGGGCTACGGTATTTCGAACCCCGATATGCCGATGGGGCCAAACAAACGGATCTGTTTCTGGGGCGGCTATGGCGGATCGATCGTGCTGATCGATCAGGATGCACGGCTGTGCATATCCTACGTCATGAACCGCATGGAGCCCGGCCTTGTCGGCGACACGCGCGGCATGTCGCTCGTTATGGCGGCGTACATGTCCCTGATGTCTTAGGAGTCTCGGCCGGTTTTAGCCGAGGCCTTCTGCGACACCGAAGTCCCGCCGGGCCGCGATAATCGTCACGACGACGCCCGCCAGTACATCGAGGAGTGTGATCACGGTCAGCATGAAGAAGGTGGAGGTCGCAAAGTCCTGTCCGAGCAGAAACAGCACGAGGCAGGCAATGAAGAGCAGCATTGAGACGGCGTGATTGATGATCGTCGCAGTGCCGGTCGAGGTCGATTTCAGGACTTCGAGAAACAGGAACCCGATCGCAAGCAGCATGAGCATGTCGCCCACGGTCAGCTCCCAGCTCACGCCGGAAATCATCGGCAGTCTCATCATGACATTGTCGAGCGTCGCCTGAAGCGGTGCCACCTGTGGCATCACGGCATCGGCGGGCAAGCCATCGGGCGGCGGGGCGATTGAGCCGCCAAAGCCGAAGGCCATCAGGACATAAATCGCCACCGGGATGGCAAGCAGCGGGAAAATTCCAAACAAAATGCGCATCGCACTTCCTCTCTCATTCTGAGGGTCGTCATTTCGAGCGGCCTGATCGCGTTCCCGCTTCTGTTCCAGTTTCGAGGCGGCAAAGGCCGCGAAAACGTGTCTTGAACCTGACATGCTAACTGACCCTGTTTCGGCTCGCCGGACGGGCCGGGATGCGGTAAATGGTGGTTAACGAAGCCTTTACGGGTCAGTTAGCATG
>JBCBTR010000119.1:0-6591 GCA_039818545.1 Pseudomonadota bacterium | reverse complement strand
TTCGAAGAGGTTGGTCCGGAGATCGATCTCAATATCAAGGTCAGCCGCTCGCTGGGTGCCGTCATCGCAGACCCGCTCGCTGTGGAACGCATTCTGATCGCCCTGATCTCCAACGCGCTGAAATTCGGCGGAGCCAAGCCCCGGGTGGCGATCGCGGTAGGCCTGACGAGCGACGGCGCACCGTTTGTGTCCGTGCGTGACTGGGGCCTTGGCATCGATGAGCGCGATAGCGAGAAGATTTTCGAGCCGTTCTATCAGGGGGACGTGAACCTTCAGGCGGGCTCAAAAGGCGCAGGGCTTGGCCTGACCATTGGCCGCCGCCTTGCTCAGGCCAATGGCGGCGACCTGATCATCAAGAGCCGTCCGCAGGTCGGCACGGTCGCAACGCTGGTCCTGCCGGCAGAAAATCATGTTGCCAAATCCGGCCGTCAAAAGGACGAAGACCTGTCCGAGGCAGACATCGCACTGTCCGCGGCAAGCTAGTCGTACGGCAACAACACCCGCGAGTCGGGAATCTCCTGTATTTCTCATCTGAGATCGAATACGGAAACACTTAGTGGTTGTTTCCTGAGGTTTGGGCGCGTTCGTCATGGTTTTCGTTTACGCAGCGATTTACATCGTCGTCCTGCTGCTGTTTGCAACACTCATCCGTAAATCCGTCTGGGGTGCATTTGGCCTCGCTCTGGTGGCGCTGGCGACGGCCCCGCTCTGGCCAGAACATCTCGATGGCTGGTTTCGCTGGGTAAAGACCCTCAGTGTGCTCGTCCCGATGGCCTTTTTGATCGGGCTCGCCCGGATCGCCCATCACGACCAGCGTGGCGGCGCGTGGAAGTTCATGCGCGGGGAGTGGGTGCTCTGGGGCTTCTACGCCATGTTCGCGCTGAACATCGCCGAAGCCTCGGTGAAGGATATCGCGCTTGGCAACACGCTGAACGGCGCGGCGGGTTTCGTGTTGATGATCCTGCTGCCGGCTGTGCGCTATCCCGGTTTCAAGCAACGCAATTGGGGCTTTGCTGACGACAATAAGGGAGACGTATTCGCGCTGACGGGTACCGCCTGGAACATCGCCTATGTCTCGTGGAACCTGCTCTTCGTCTACAATGAGAACCCGACCTATTTTGCCAGCTCAGCCGCGCTTCTGATTGCCGCGCTGCTTTATACGTTCCTCGTCAACAAGCCTGAACTCTTCGGTATGATCCGCGTCTTCACGCTGGCGTTCCACCTGACCCTGAGGGCCGCGACCGACGTGATGCCACAAACGCTGGATCAGTATCCGGCCGTGCCGAACGAAACTGTTGCCACGGTCTGGGCCATTGTGAACTTCGTGGCGATGATCTCGCTGCTGGCCTGGCGGCTGTTCTCGGTGAACGCGTCTCGAAAGGACAAAGCTGCGGTGCCTTCTGAGGAGTCTTCGCCAATATCCGCCCCTCAGGGACAGAACCCGGCCGTTGATGCACGTGGCTGATCGCCAGCAGCGGGCTCATCGTTGGACACGCTCTGTCAGAAATAATTAACGAGGCCGAAATGCCTGATGTCGGAAGACCTTTGTTGACGGTATGTGTGAGTGAATCCGTGTGTATAGGCATAGTTTTTCAAGGCATTAGTGCGTGACAAATGACTGAGCGTCAGTCCTACCGGCTCGCAATTGTGGGCGGCGGCCCCGCGGGCCTCTCCCTCGCGCGAATGCTATCGGATACCGAAGGCCTTGAAGTGACCGTTTTCGAGCGCGAACCCATGCTCGGCGGCAAGTCTCATTCGCTTTACAATTATGCCCGGCCCATCGAGCTTGGCACGTCCTACACGGCCATGGGCCATCGCATTGCAAAGAAATGGATGAAAGAGCTCGGCATCACGCTGCGCCAGAACGGGGAGTCCCGTTACGATGGCAAGCCCTTCATCGATTATGTGAAGGATGGCAGCGGGAAGAGCTTCGCGCTGCAGATGCTGCATTTCATGTGGTCGCGCCGCCGGTTGCTGAAGAAGCTGAAGAAAGACCCAGACAATGATGCCGCGCTGGCTGAAGCGTCGCTACCGGTAGAGGCCTGGCTGAAGGCGCGGGGCCTGCGCAAGATTGAGCGCTTCATGCATCGTATTCTCACGACGATGGGCTATGGCGTGCTGGACGAGGTGAGCACGATACAGGCGTTGCGCTGGATCGATGTCGACCTGCTGCTCTCCGGGCAGTTCAATCAGATTCACGCGCCAGAGCAGGGATGGACCGAGTTCTGGAAGCGCGTTGCGGACGGCCTCACCGTCGAAACGGACGCGGCCGTCACCGCAATCAAGCGCGATGAGACCGGTGTGACGCTGACCGTAAACGAAGAGGCGCGCGCCTTTGACGGCGTGGTTTGCGCTGCCCCGTTCAATCAGTTTGCCAGCGTGGTTGACCCCAATGAAGCTGAGGCCTGGCTCAATAAAAGCTTCGACTGGACAGGATATGCCAGTGCGCTCGTCGCCGTTGAGAAATGGTTCGAGGGTTTCCAGATCGATGGTTACAGCGACGCGGCCCGCCCGGGCGCGGAAAAGGGCAAGATGCTGGGCGCGCGCTATGAAGCGGATGCGCCCGACCTTGGCGGCCGGCTGTTCATCACTGGACAGATCCCCGGCGATTATTCAGAATCCGAGCTTCAGGAAATCCTTGAAGATGAGATCAGGGAACGCGGTGGCGAGAATCCGAAGGTCATCATGCTGCGAAAGTGGATCTACTTCGCGCAGTGGCGGCCTGAGGCGATCCGCGGCGGGTTGCTGACGCGGATGGACCGGATGCAGGGGCAGGACAATACCTGGTACACGGGCGCGCTGTTCAGCTTTGAATCGATCTCGCACATCATGGACTTCAATGCCCGGCTGGCACCGCGCATCATCGCTGCGGTGAAGCGCTAAGCGTCCACGCCCTTGGAGAGATCATCCGTCGGCCCGCCTGCGGCGCGATGCCGAATGGCGTCGACGCTCTCCCAGATCTTGCCGCCCGGATAGAGCCCGATGGAGTTGGTGAGTTCCTTGTACTCGATCGTGTCGTACATGCCGCAGGTGATGTAGGGGTCGCCTTCCATCAGCGTCTGGGCCTCGACCAGACTGTCGGCATTGACCAGAAAAACCGACCCAACCAGTGCGTCACCGCCCGGCTCGCGGATCGGGCCGGCCGTGACGTAGCGCTGCCAGTTCTTCTCCACATGCTCCAGATGGCCAGCCAGATGAGTCTGGCGCGGCTCCGCCGATCCGGGCCCGTCGCGGCAGATCACAAGGTAGCAGGTCTGTGCCTGTTTCTGGACGGTGGGGGGCAGGTCGGTCATCAGCGATCTTTCTTCACTTCAGCACGCCGTCTTCCACGAGACGGTCAATGACGGATTGTTGGGAGGCGATGGCCTCGGCGCGGGACATCATGCGGTTGGCCGGCGAGCGGTTGGCGGGGGCATGATCGGCTTGCGCATAAGCGGTTTCGAACGCGTCGTTCGGCAGGCGGGACAGTGTGTTGGTCATGCCGGTCTTTCGGCGGGTTTCGCGTAGCGCCCCGATGTCCAGAACGGCATTGGCATTGAGGGTCTCGCCGGTGCCGGACTCCGCCAGCGTGCGGCCATACCAGTCCAGCACGATCGACATGGCGTCCGTTGAGGCGGCCGGGACGGGGGTTCCGATGATGCCGGCTGAATTGGCGGAGACGAGATAGGCGATGTTCTCGATGGCGCGCGCCTTCTTGGCGATGTGTTTGGGTG
This sequence comes from Pseudomonadota bacterium, assembly GCA_039818545.1. Classification (GTDB taxonomy): domain Bacteria; phylum Pseudomonadota; class Alphaproteobacteria; order Caulobacterales; family Hyphomonadaceae; genus JANQQC01. The sequence continues at coordinate 2,878 of JBCBTR010000119.1, read as the reverse complement.
TGAGGCCCGGTGCGCCGACTTCAGATGTGGGGTGCAGGAAGACCTCTGCACCCTTGAACGCTGTCATGCGCGCGATCTCCGGATAGAGGATTTCCTCGCTCGCGATTGTCGCAAGAACGCCTATTTCGGTGTCGGCGACCGGGAAAACGGCATCGGCACCATACGTATCGAGGTACTTGTCCCAGACGTCATAGGGGCTCGGCGTATAGAGCGAAATCATCCGCCGATACCGCAGCACGGTATTGCCGCTTGGGCTGTAGATGACGTTGGACTGGAAGTAGAGGTTCGGGAAGTTCGGGTCCGTCTCGTAGTGGTTCGAGCACAGATAGATGCCGAAGGTCTGGGCGAGACCGGCGAGTTTGTCGGCGAAGGGGCCGTCCATCGCGATCGCGGCCTTGGCCTGCCATTCCTCCCGGGACTCTCCGAGGGGAAAGCCCGTCATCCAGTATTCCGGCAGGACGACGAGTTTTGTGTCGTAGCCGTTGAAGCCTTTCAGGAATCCGCGCGAGGCACCGATCTGGCCGCGAACGCGTGCAATGGCGGCGTCCATGCGGGCATGGGCATCTTCGATGGTGGAGTCCTGATTGACGGCATCGCAGACGGTCTGGAGGGCGATGGCCGTGTAGCGAAGGCTCGATGTCGCCTGCGCGAAGGCGGGCGCGACAAGAGACGCCGCGCCTGCGCTGAGAAGAAGCTCGCGTCGGTTCATGTCGTTCCTTCCGAGAAAGCATCCACGGTGTCGGTGGCGGTGGCCACGGTGAGCCCTTCCATACTGGCAAGGCCCTCAAGGATGCGCCGGACGGCATGCATGCGGAAGGGCTGGCCAGCGGCGTATGGGGTGAGCGTGAAAGCGAAGCACTGCGCGCCGCGCTGCTCATGCTCATCGACATGGAAACGAGCGGCTTCAAGAATCTGGTCGGCCCATTCGTCTTCGCTTTGGGACCGGTCGAGCAGGAGCTTGAAATCGCCGAGCTCATTCATCAGGGGCAGGGCGTGAACCGGTCCGGCTTTCGTGCGCATTGGAGGCGGGCGCTGGTCCATCTCCCAGTCGAGGCAGATGTCGAAGCCGGCCTGCCGGATGAGGTCCATTGTCTTGAAGGACTGGTTGCGGGCCGGGCTCATCCACGTCCGTGCCTCGGGAAAAGCTTTGCGGGTGTTCTCGATGAGCGCGAGTTCCTCTGCCCCTGACAGGCCGGCATGATGGATATGCGCGGTGGAAACCCCATGGGCGGCGATTTCATGTCCGGCCGCACGGATGGCCTCGATCAGCGGCGGGTAACGCCGGGCGATCTCAGCGTTGACTGCGAAGGTGGCTTTCAGACCGGCGGCGTCGAGCGCGCGCAGCAGGCGATAGACCCCGACACGGTTGCCATAGTCGCGCGTCGTGAAATGGCGCAGGTCCGGATAGGGCGTCTTCATCGCGCCGGGATGCTTGAAGGGCTCGCCCGGCGGGTTGAGCGGGAAGAACTCGAGTGGAACGACAATCGTGGCCATCGCTTTGGCACCGGAGGCCAGTTGAACAGGCGCGCGGCGGTCAGCCGGATCCCAGTAGTAGAGATCCTGATCCATGCCATGGGAGCGATGCGGATAGGTGAGATAGTCCTCAGGCAGGGGCAAAGCCGGTTCCTCCCGTGGCGACGCCTCTTGCGCTGATATCGGCAAGGCTCTGGTCCCAGTAAGTGTCTCGGAAATGCTGGGCGATCTCCGCCCCCGTGGTGATCCAGATATCGTCCCGGTGGGCGGCGATGTGTTTCAGGGCCTCTTCAAAGACACGCAGGCGATGCGGCTGGCTCACCAGATAGGCATGCAGAGGAATGCACATCACGGTGCCGGACTCCTCACCTTCTTCCAGAAGCTGATCGAAATGCCGGATCAGGATGTCTGTGTAGCGCTGCGGCGACCATCCCTGCACGGAATAGGTGATGACGTCATTCACCTCGAGCGAGTAGGGCATGGAGACGAGCTTGCCGGTGGTCGTCTTCAGGGGCTGGGGTTGGTCGTCCTGAAAGAGGTCGCAGGAATACCAGAAATCGTATTCCGCGATGAGATCCAGGGTGCGCTCTGTATGGGTGAGGGCGGGGGCAAGATAACCGCGGATTCGGTCGCCGGTCGCGTCCTGAGCCGACTTGATCGAGTCCTCGATAACGGCACGTTCCTGAGCCTCGTCCATGCCGTAGGAGTAGCGCGTATTATAGATCCCGTGGGAGAAGAACTCCCAGTGCCGTTCCTTGCAGGCCTCGATGATTTCAGGGTGGTGGTCGATCAGCCCGATGGAGAGCGAGATCGAGCCGCGCATGTCGTACTTGTCGAGCAGGTCCATCAGCCGCCAGTGGCCGATCCTGTTGCCCCAGTCGCGCTGGGAGTAGCCGACAATGTCCGGGTTCGGGCGCGGCCATGGCTGGCGCTGCGGGTTCGGAGGCGGGTCGAACTCATAGTATTCGATGTTCGGTGCAATCCAGAAGGCGAGCTTCTTGCCGCCCGGCCACTCGATCTTGGGCCGACCCTGATAGGGCCAGTAGTCGTAAAGGTTGGGATCGGGTCGTGTCATCCGCGATACGCCTCGATCCAGTCATAGACTTCCTGAACCTCGACCACGTCTGCGTATTTCAGCTGAAGATCGGTGAGATTGGCGAAGTGATAGCTCTCATGCTTGTCCGCGACGCACTCCATGGGAACAATGGTGCGATACCCGTGTGACAGGCTGTCCACGGCTGTGGCGCGCACGCAGCCGGAGGTCGATCCACCAGTGACGATGACGGTGTCCACCTTGTGCCATGTCAGAAACGAAGCGAGCCGGGTCTCGAAAAAGGTGCTCGGCATCCGCTTTTCGTAAACGGCATCCACGCTCGGATCGATTTCGAGCCGGTCATCGAAGGCG
>JBCBTR010000118.1:0-6600 GCA_039818545.1 Pseudomonadota bacterium | reverse complement strand
ATAGAGCACCGTGGTGCTCTATCTTCTGAAGCCAGACCTGTTCCGATTTCGCGATGCCTTCATCGATGTGGAAACGGATGGACGGATCACGCGCGGGCACACGGCGGTCGACGTGCATGGCGCAATGGGCCAGCCGGTGAATGCAAGATGGGCGCAGACTGTCGATGCGGAGGCTGCGTTTGAGCTTCTGGTCGAGCGATTGGACCGGTTATGAGTGCGCCTGCGATTACCGTGGTTGGCTCCATCAATCTCGACCTTGTCGGGCGCGGAGAGCGCTTGCCAATGCCGGGCGAGACCGTGCTCGGCGGCGTGTTCGCGCAGCATCCGGGCGGCAAGGGCGCAAATCAGGCGCTGGCCGCGCGCCGTTTGGGCGCGGACGTGTCCATGGTCGGATGCGTGGGCAATGACAAAAACGCCGATGCAGCGCTCGCACTGCTTCGTGCCGATGGTGTGGACCTGACCCATTGCCGCGTGAGTGCAACCGCGCCGACAGGTGTCGCGCTGATCGCCGTGAGTGAAGCCGGGGAAAACCAGATCCTTGTTGCGCCCGGCGCGAATGCCGAGCTGTCATTGTCTGACCTCCCGGAACAAATCGACGGAGCCCTGATCGCTCAGTTCGAAGTACCGCTGAAGACGGTCGCGATTGCTGCCAAGCGCACCGAAGGCCTCGTTTGCCTGAACCTCGCACCAGCGATGGAGGCCGAAGAAGACCTGCTCCGCCGCGCCGACCTGCTGATCGTGAACGAAACCGAGGCCGCCTTTTACGGGCGGGACCGATTGCTCTCCTTCAACAAGATGGTCGCGCTGACACTGGGCAGTGAGGGCGCTGTGCTTTTCGACAAGGGCAGCGAGGTGGCCGCTGCTCGCCCACCGGCCACGCGCGTTGTCGATACGACAGGGGCGGGCGATACGTTTGTCGCGGCTCTGACAGTGGCGCTGATGGAAGGGGCAGATGCAGGCAAGGCGCTCATGTTTGCCTGCGCTGCGGGTGCGCGCGCCGTGAGCATTGAGGGTGCCCAGCCCTCACTGCCATCGCGTCAGTCGGTTGAAGAAATCCTTCGCGGCAAGGCTGTCTGACTGAACTTCACGTCGCCTCTTCCTGAAACCTGACATGTGCGTCATTGTAGGCCCCATAAAAAGAACAAGACTGAGGGGAGAGAGTGATGATGCGATCATCGATGGCCGTGATGGCCTTTGCCGCGCTGATGGCCGGCTGCACGAATTCTGAAACCGAGCCTGTCGAAGCCGCCGAAGCTGTTGCGGAGCCCGTCATCACGGGCGCAACGCCGGACTTCAACCCGAACCGAAACGCCTATTTCGGCGAAATGCATGTGCACACGCGCAATTCCTTCGATGCCTATATCTTCAACGTTCGCCGCGGCCCGGATGATGCTTATGCCTTCGCCAAGGGCGAGACGATCACGCACCCCGCTGGCTATGACCTCACCATCGCCGGTGACCCACTCGATTTCATCGGCGTCACAGACCATGCCGAATATCTCGGCATTCTCCCTGCGATGAACACGCCTGAGAATCCGCTCTCGGAACTCGAAATCTCGAAAAGCATGTTCTCCACCGATCGCCAGGCGATCACTGACGCGTTCCAGAAAGTCGGCGCGACCGTTCGCTCGGGCGAACCGATTGAGGAGATCTATGATCGCGGGACGATCAACTCCGTCTGGGCTGAAACCGTCGCTGCTGCCGACCGTCACTACGAACCCGGCACGCTGACAACCTTCGCGGCCTATGAGTACACCGCTGTGACCACGCGCGCCGATGACGGCACGTTCGGTGGCGGCAATCTGCACCGCAACGTCTTCTTCCGCGACAAGGCTCCGGACCGCGCCTTCTCCACGCTCGACTCCAAAAACCCGGAAGATCTCTGGGACTGGATGGATGAGCAGCGCGCAGCCGGCATGGACGCCATCGCCATCCCGCACAATTCCAATGTCTCGGATGGGCGTATGTTCGCGCTCGACACTTATGATGGCCTTCCGTTGACGGCCGAACACGCAACGCAAAGAATGCGCAACGAGCCGGTCGTCGAAATCACGCAGGTCAAAGGCACGTCTGAAACGCACCCTGAACTCTCACCGAACGATGAGTGGGCCGACTTTGAGATCTATGAGGAACTGCTCGGCGTTCACATCAAGTCGGTGACGTCCGGCGGCTATGTCCGCGAAGCGCTCGCACGCGGCCTCGTCATGCAGGACGAGGAGGGCTTCAACCCGTTCAAGTTTGGCTTTGTTGCGGCGAGCGACTCTCATGTCGCTGGCGGCGCGTTCGATGAGAGCGACTACTGGTCCAAGGTCGGCATCGTCGACGGCCTGCCGCGCTTCCGAGGGTCGGTGCCGCCCGGCGGTCAGAAGACATGGGAAGGGGTTGAGCCGGATGAGAACGCCGAGGGCTGGTTCTCCAAATGGTCGGCATCCGGTCTGGCCGGCGTCTGGGCTGAGGAGAACACGCGGGAGGCGATCTTCGACGCGATGCGCCGAAAGGAAACCTTCGCAACCTCCGGCACGCGGATACGGGCGCGATTGTTCGCCGGTTACGGCTACCCGGACAATGTCCTCGATGATCCGGACCTGCTCGACATAGCTTACGCCAATGGTGTTCCCATGGGCGGCGATCTCGCCGCTCAGACCGAAGGCGCACCGGCGTTCCTCGCCTGGGCGATGCGGGACCCGCGCGGTGCGCCGCTAGACCGTTTACAGATCGTGAAAGTCTGGAGTGATGGAGGCGTCGCGCGCGAAACGGTTTACGACGCCGCATGTTCGGATGGCGCAGAGCCGGATGCCGAGACGTATCGTTGTCCGGATAACGGCGCGAGTGTGGACCTTGCTGATTGTTCGATCAGCGCGGAGGCCGGCGACCCGGAACTCCGCGTGCGCTGGAGCGATCCTGAGTTCGACGCAAGTCATCGCGCAGCCTACTATGTCCGCGTGCTGGAGAACCCGACCTGCCGCTGGTCGACATGGGACGCCCTGAAGACGGGGGCTGAACGCAATCCGCGCCTGCCAGCCACCATTCAGGAACGCGCATGGACGTCACCCGTCTGGATCGCGCCGACAAGATGATAAGACGGTTACTGCGAGAGCCGATCGTCCACTTTGTTCTGATCGGCATCGCCCTGTTTGCGTTCAACGCTGTTTGGGAAGCGCGCCGCGCGTCGGCTGATCGTACGATCACGCTGACCCTTGAAGAAGTGGAACGGCTCACCGCCATCTGGGCCGGTGAAGCCGGCCGCGTGCCGGGCGAGGAGGACATTCTCGGTCTTGTCCGCGCGCATACCGAAGAGGAAGCCCTTTACCGTGAGGCGCTTCGCCTTGGCCTTGATGAGGGCGATACGATCATCCGCCGACGGCTCGCTCAGAAAATGCAGTTCATGCTCGACAATGGCGCAGAGCCGGACTTGCCCGCCGAAGAAGAGCTGCGCACCTGGTTTGAGGAGCGGCAGGAGCGCTATGATACGCCGGCTCTCAGGGGCTTTACCCACGTCTTCTTTAGCCCCGAGCGGCGCGGCGAAACTGTGGAAGCTGATGCCGCCGCAGCGCTGGCCAGTCTGAAAGAGGGCGCAGAATGGCGGGAGACCGGCGATGCCTTCATGCTCCAGCGCGTCTACGGTCCGCTCAGTCAGGAAGATGTCGACCGCCTGTTTGGGCCAGCCTTTGCTGAAGCTCTGTTTCAGGCTGAAACTGGCGACTGGACCGGGCCGATCGGGTCTGCGTTCGGCCTGCACCTCGTACGCATTGACGAAACCCGGCCTGCGCAATCGGCCAGTTTCGAGGCGGAACGAGCACGCATCGAAGCCGACTGGAAAGAGCAGGCCCGGCAACGTGCCAATCTTGAACGGCGCGCCGAGATTGTTGGCAAGTATGAGCTCGATCTGGATCTCGGCGATTGAGACCGCTTATCCTCGTCCTTGTTGTCCTGTGCGCCGTTTTCGGGCGTGCCTCGGCTCATGAGGTCCGCCCGGCCTTGCTTGAATTGTCTGAGCAGGAACCCGGCGTGTTCGAGGTGCTCTGGAAGCAACCGCTTCTTGGCGACCGGCGACTGAAGCTTGAACCACGCTTTCCTGAAGGCTGCGAGGCCGATGGCGAACCGCAGCTCTCGCGGGTGTCCGGTAGTGTCGTTTCGACGTGGCAGCTCTCCTGTGCGCTTGATAGCGGGGACATCCGCATAGACGGGCTCGAACAGACGCTGACCGATGTTTACGTGCGGCTGACCTATCTGGAGGATGCCCCTCGCGCAGCGCTCCTGAAACCGTCTGCGCCGGTGATGTCTCTGGACGCTGCACCGGTGCCGGTGACCGGGGCCTACTTCCGCCTTGGCGTTGAGCACATCCTTTTCGGCTACGATCACCTCCTCTTCGTGACCGGGCTCGTTCTGCTGGTCGGCGGGCGACGCATCATCGGTGTCGCGACCGCATTCACGCTGGCGCACAGCGTCACGCTCGTGGCGGCGGCGTTGGATCTGATTTCCGTGCCGGCCTGGCCCGTGGAAACGCTCATAGCGGTGAGTATTCTTCTGCTGGCGGTTGAGGTGATCCGCAGGCGAGGCGGCGGCGACAGTCTCGCGATCCGTTACCCGTGGTCGATCGCTTTCCTGATTGGTCTTGTGCATGGCTGCGGGTTCGCGGGCGCGCTGTCGGAAATCGGGCTGCCGAAGGATGCAGAGCTGTGGGCGCTTGCGCTGTTCAATATCGGCGTCGAAGCCGGCCAGGTCTTCGTGGTTGGCGTCCTGCTCGCCATCTTCTGGATCATCACCCGTGTCGGCAGCGGGGCGCGCAGCCGGGCCGAACTGGCGATGACGTACGGCATTGGCGTGGTCGGGGCTTTCTGGACGCTGCAGCGGCTGGCGATTCCATTTGCCTGAACGGGTTGATCGTCCACAAACCACATGTCGAGCACGATTAATGCCCAAGGGCGCGACGAAGGGGTAGAAAATCACGATCAAGCGCTCGTGAGCGGTCTTGAACGGTTGATCTGCCTCCTTCATGCTACATCCGTAACTCGCTGGTGGCACGGATGAAAACCGGGACTGAACCGATCAAACGTCGCTGGCGCCTGACCCCGCCTGGCGTCCATCCGCGCACCTTCTGGTTTTTTCAACTTGTCCTGTGGGCGAGTGTCTATGTGTGGCGTACCGCCTATACGCTGGCCTACGGGTTTGGTTGGCAGGGTGCGCATATGCGGGCCATCTCGCTGTCTGCGGCCATCGCGATCACCCTGCTTCTGGCGCATTTCATTGCCCGCGTTGTGCCCGGTCGTATCCGTCTCGGGTGGCTCGCCGTCATCCTGATCCTGACCATGGGGCTCGGATTTCTGCATACCGCAGCGGACCGGGTGCTCTATGCGACATGGCGCAATGACTGGCAGTGGGCGCTCCCTCCGCGTGAGGAGTATTACCAGATCCTCAGCGTAAACGCTTGGGTGTTCCTCTCCTGGACCGCTTTCTTTCTGGCCCTGCTGCAATTCTCACGAATTCAGGACCGCGAGATCGCCATCCGAAACCTGAAGGAGACCGCCAATGATGCGCGCCTGCAAATGCTGGTGCAGCAGCTCAACCCGCATTTCCTTTTCAACACGTTGAACTCGCTCTCCACGCTCATCGCCGACGGGCGTGGGACAGACGCAAACCGGATGATCCTGCAGCTCAGCCGGTTTCTGCGTCAGGCGATCGATACCGAGCATGCGGAAAGGACGAGCCTTGGTCAGGAGGTCCGGGCAGTGAGGGATTATCTTGGCATTCAGGCGGTCCGTTTTGGCGACCGTCTCGCCTTCGAGATTACGACGCCGCCAGAGTGCGAAGGGTGTCTTGTCCCGGCGCTGATCCTGCAGCCGCTGGTGGAGAATGCCTGTCGTCATGCCATGACCGAACCGCCAACCATCCTGAACATCGAGGTGTCAGCGCGCTGCGAGAATGGCCGGCTGACCCTCACCGTGTCCGATGATGGGCCGGGATACTCGCCGAGCGCCCTCGGTGGAGCCGGGCGCGGGCTGGCGCTCATCCGGGAGCGGCTGGATCTGCATTACGGGTCGCAGGCCAGCCTGATGCTGAGCAATGGACCGTCGGGCGGCGCAATGGCTGTCATCACACTGCCGGATGAACCGCTCGCTAGGAATGAAGAGAGGGAGGTCGCATGAAGGTTCTGGTGGCCGATGACGAACCGCTGGCGGCGCGCCGCCTGATCATGGAATTGAGCCGTCGTGGCGACACAGAAGTCGTGGGCCCCTACAGCCACGGCGCTGCGGCCCGCGCTGGCATCATCGAAACCCGGCCGGACGTGGCCCTCCTCGACATCCAAATGCCCAACTCCACCGGCTTCGACGCGCTGGAGGGGCTTTTGCCGGAGCAGTTGCCGCTGGTGATCTTTACGACGGCGTTTCCCCGTTATGCCGTGGCGGCGTTTCAGAGCGGGGCCATCGATTACCTGCTGAAGCCAATTGATACCGAGGCCCTTGATGCCGCGCTGGAGAAAGCCCGCATCCGCTTGCAGGAGAAGTCGGCGGAGCTGCGCACCCATGAGCTACGCGCCTTGCTCGCGCAGATGCGCTCCGATGCTGACCGTAAAACCGACTATGAGACCTTCTTCTGGGT
>JBCBTR010000117.1:0-6677 GCA_039818545.1 Pseudomonadota bacterium | reverse complement strand
CCGAAGAGGCCTGATGGCGGTCTATGCCGACTACCGACGCCTGCCGGAGACGGCAAAAGGCTATTCCGTCGCCCTCGGTAACTTTGACGGGCTTCATCTCGGCCATCGCGCGGTGATCGATGCCGCGCGGGCCGCTGGCGGCAAGCTGGGCGTTGCGACGTTTGAGCCACCGCCGCGCGCCTATTTCCGGCCGAACGATCCGCCATTCCGCATCTTCCGGCCCATCCGCCGCAATCAGCGCCTGCTCGAAATCGGGGCCGACGCCGTCTTCGAGTTGCCCTTCAATGGCGAGATGGCCTCGATGACGGACGAAACCTTCGCCCGCGATGTCCTCGTCGAAGGCCTCGGTGTCGCGCATGTCGCCGTCGGCTTCGATTTCCGCTTCGGACGCGGCCGCATGGGCGACGCAGCGCGTCTCTCATCCCTTGGCCGGGCCATGGGATTCGGCGTCACCGTGGTCGAGGAGGTCGACAGCCTGGGCCAGAAAGCCTCCTCCACCGCCATCCGTGAGGCCCTGATTGCCGGCGAGCCTGACAGGGCCGGGGAGATTCTTGGCCAGTTCTGGATTGCAGATGGCGTTGTGGAAGGTGGCGAGAAGCGCGGTCGCACCATCGGTTTTCCAACCGCCAATCTCCATCTTGGCGAACTCATTCACCCCAAACACGGCGTTTATGCTGTCCGCGTCCGCATAGATGGCGAGACTGACTGGCGCGATGGCGTGGCGAATTTCGGCCGCACACCCACCACCGGCCTGCGCGATCCACTGCTTGAGAGCTTCATTTTCGACTTTGACGACGACCTTTATGGTAAGCGCATTGAGGTCGCTCTGGTCGCGTTTCTGCGCCCCGAGCTGAAGTTCGAAAGCGTCGACGACATGGTCGACCAGATGAAACGCGATTGCGACGATGCGAAAGCGCGCCTCGCAATAGCCAAGCACTGACAGGAAGCACCTGCCATGCCGTTTAATTATGTCGACGTTGATGAGGCCATTGAGTCCGACGGTCTGAGAATGATGGTGGTGAGCAATGTGCCCAGCCCGTGGGGCGAAGCCGCCAAGGGCATCTTTCATGTCAAAGGGCTCGACTGGTCCGCCGTCCGGCTCGCTTACGATGATCCAAAACTGGCCAAATGGGCCGGGGAACTCAGCGCCCCCGTTGCCGTCTACAAGGATGAACCGCCGCGCTCGCGCTGGTCAGACATCCTGCTTCTGGCGGAGCGGCTCCAGCCGGAACCTGCTCTGATCCCGGGCGACGCGACAGATCGGGCGCTGATGTTCGGTTGGGCACATGAGCTGTTGGGCGAGGAGGGCCTTGGCTGGTCACGTCGCCTGCAGGCGGTTGAGGCGGGGTTCGCTGGGGAGGGCGGTTTCCGCAAACCGGTCGCCCAGTATCTCGCCGGCAAATACGGCTACAATGCCTCCCTCGGCGCAACTTATGGCGAACGCGTGCGCGAATTGCTGACCGGACTGTCCGACCGCCTGAAGGCCCAGAAAGCCGCTGGCAGCGCGTTCTACATTGGCGACACGCTTTCAGCGCTCGACATTTACAGCGCGACCACGCTCGCTTTGTTTGCGCCGCTGCCAGAAGACATCTGCCAGATGAACCCCGACTCCCGCGCGGCCTTCCTGTCCATGGATGAGGAGACCCGTGCAGCCCTCGACCCGATTCTGCTGGAGCATCGCGACCGCATGTACGCCGATGTGCTTGAAACACCGCTATCGCTCTAGGCGTTGCCATTGCTTGCTTTTCTTTCAGGGGCGGCCCTGCTAACCGTCTGCGCATGCTGAAGATAGGCGTCATTCGAATTAGCCGCCCGGCCGCGCACTGAACGTTTCTGTCAGGCGAGGCCGGGATTTTGATCATTCCGCTGATATAAACCTTCCCGAAGATTCGAAGACGACCTGACATGCCAGATACACCGACCGATACACGCGATTATCGCGACACGCTCTTCCTGCCGAAGACCGACTTCCCCATGCGCGGCGGCCTGCCGAAGGCCGAGCCGAAATGGATCGAACGCTGGGACGAAATGAAGCTCTATGAGCGGATGCGCGCCGATGCGAAGGCGCGCAACGCTGAGCCTTGGTTACTCCATGACGGCCCGCCCTATGCCAATGGTCCGATCCATCTTGGCACGGGGATGCAGAAAATCCTGAAGGACATTGTCGTCCGCTCGCATCAGATGGCGGGCTATGACGCGTCCTACCTACCGGGCTGGGACTGTCACGGCCTCCCCATCGAGTGGAAAGTGGAGGAAGAGTTCCGCGGCAAGGGCAAGACCAAGGATCAGGTGCCGGCCGCTGAATTCCGCGCAGCCTGCCGCGAATACGCCGCCAAATGGATTGAGGTCCAGAAAGCCGGCTTCCGTCGTCTCGGCGTGGAAGGCGAGTGGGACGACCCGTATCTGACCATGGCGTTCGAGAGCGAAGCAAAGATCGTCTCCGAATTCCTCGACATCGCCATGGGCGGCACGCTTGTGCGTGGTGCAAAACCGATCATGTGGAGCCCGGTGGAGCGCACAGCCCTCGCCGAAGCCGAGGTCGAGTATCAGGACCGGAAAGTGCCGACGATCTGGGTGCGGTTCGCTGATCCAAACCGCGCAGACGGCGCTGGCATTGTCATCTGGACGACTACACCTTGGACCATCCCGGCTAATCAGGCCGTGGCTTTCAATCCCCGCATCTCCTACGGCGTCTATGAAGTTGAAGTGGTGCAATCCGAGGAGGAACTCGGCTTTGCGCCCTATGCCAAACCGGGCTATCGGTTGGTACTGGCTGACGCGCTCGCCGAGACCGTCATGGACGGCGCTAAAGCGACCGGTTTCAAGAGATTGAGCGATGCGCCTGCGAGCGAATTTGAAGGCGCAAAACTCAAACATCCGCTCCACGAACTGTCGCCGTTCTTCCAACACGACGTCGTTTTGATCCCCGGCGATCACGTCACTGACGACGCTGGTACAGGCTTCGTGCATTCCGCACCCGCTCATGGTGAGGACGATTATCTCGTCTGTCTCGCCAATGGCTTCAGTGCGCAGGACATCCGCGACATCGTCAATGAAGACGGTGTCTACGAGCACCCGGAACTTCCCGAACGCTTTCAGGGCCTCGACATCATCCGCACCTCCGGCAAGAAGCGCGGTCAGCCCGGCAAAGCCAATGAGGAAGTCATCAAGGCGCTCGCCGAGAGCGGCAACCTGCTCGCGCGCGGCGTCACAACCATCCGCGATGCGCATTCATGGCGCTCCAAGGCCCCGGTCATTCGCCGGGCGACGCCGCAATGGTTCATCGCCATGGATAAGCCGGACGAGGCCGGAAAAACCCTGCGCCAAAAGGCGCTCGCTGCCATCGACGAGACCGAATTCTTCCCGCCATCCGGCGAGCGGCGGCTCCGGTCCATGGTGGAGGACCGTCCGGACTGGCTGATCTCCCGTCAGCGCAACTGGGGCGTCCCGCTCACCATCTTCGTCAACAAGGACGGCGAGCCGCACACCGCCGCACTCCCGAAAGATGCGGCTGAGGCCGTCAATGACCGTATCCGCACCGCCATCCGCGAGGGCGGGGTCGAAGCGTGGTTTTCGACGCCCAAGGAGGCACTGCTTGGCAATGCCGCCGACGGCGAGGATTGGGAAAAGGTCACGGACGTGCTCGACGTCTGGTTCGACAGCGGCACGACCCATGCCTTCGCCATGCGCGATCGCGGCATCATCGATGAAGAGACAGGGCAGGTGGACCTCTACCTTGAAGGCTCCGACCAGCATCGCGGCTGGTTCCAGTCCTCGCTTCTGGAGTGCTGCGCCACGCGCGGCATGGCCCCCTACAAGGAAGTGCTGACGCACGGCTTCATCGTCGACGCCGAAGGCAAGAAGATGTCGAAGTCTATCGGCAATACGATCGAGCCGGACCAGATCGCCAATCAGTACGGCATCGAAATCCTGCGCATCTGGACGGCCAGCTCGGACTTCACCGAAGACCTGCGTATCTCCGACGAGATCATCAAATCCAATGTCGAGAGCTACCGGAAACTGCGCAACACACTGCGCTACCTACTGGGCGCGCTCGAAGGTTTTGACGAGGCTGAACGCGTGGAGGCGAAAGACATGCCCGGCCTTGAGCGCTGGGTGCTGCATCGCCTGTCAGAACTCGATGGCGTGGTCCGCCGTGCTTACGAAGTCTACGATTTCAAGCGCGCCATGGCCGCGCTCATCAACTTCTGCGGTGTGGACCTGTCAGCGGTCTATTTCGACATCCGCAAGGACAGCCTCTATTGCGATGCGCCAGACGATGTCCGCCGCCGTGCCGCCCGCACGGTCATGTACGAAGTCCTGCGCCGTCTGCTGACATGGCTTGCCCCCGTCATGCCGTTCACAACCGAAGAAGCCTTCCTCATGTCCCGCTTTACCGGGGAGGCAGACAGCGTTCACCTGACCCTGTTCCCGGACACGCCGGCCGACTGGAAAGATGAAGCGCTTGCCGCGCGCTGGGAAAAAATCTTCAAGGTCCGCCGCGTTGTCACGGGTGCGCTGGAGATCGAGCGCCGCGAGAAACGGATCGGCTCGTCGCTGGAAGCAGCTCCGAAGGTCTACATCACGGACAAATCCCTGATCGACGCCTATGACGGAGAAGACGCTGCTGACCTGTTCATCACGTCAGGCGCAGAACTGATCCTCGGCGACGGCCCGGGCGGCGCGTTCACGCTCGATGAAACTGAGGGCGTGGCTGTCGTGCCGGCGAAGGCGGAAGGCATTAAATGCGCCCGAAGCTGGAAGTATTTCGATGCCAGCACCGCCGATCCGGACTATCCGGACATCACGCCTCGTGATGCGGCGGCCGTGAAAGCGTGGGATGCCGCACAGGGATAGGACTGAATGAACAACACATTCCGCAATGCGATGGCTTTCGGGCTCCTGCCGGTTGTGGTGATCCTCGACCAGATCACGAAATACATTGTGCTGGCCGAGCCTCAGTTCCGCGCGCTGGAGTGCCTCGACCGCACGGTGCGATGCGGCAAGATCGAGCTGTCCTCCATCTTCGACCTTACCATGGTCTGGAATCGCGGGATGAGCTTCGGCACGCTGCAATCGGAAGGCCTGATGCGCTGGGTCCTCGTGGTGCTGACAGTGTCCATCGCGATCGGTTTCGGGGTATGGCTGTTCCGGGCTGGGCGGAAGCTGACGATTACGGCGCTCGCGATGATCGTCGCCGGCGCGGCAGGAAACGTCATCGACCGAATTCGCTTTGGCGCTGTGGTCGATTTCTTCGATTTCAGCGGCCTGTACTTCCCTTATGTTTTCAATGTTGCAGACGCCTCGATTTCGGTTGGAGCGGCCTTGCTGTTTCTCGATCAGTTCCTGCTCTCGCGCGAAACGCCGAAACCCGTTAAGACTGAAGATGAAACGTAGATTCCAGCTGAGGTATCGCTCTGTGAAGAAGACACTCACCCTTATCGCCGCCGGGACAGCCCTCGCGTTGACGCCCGCCTGCATCAGCCGTGACAGGGGCTTTTCGAACGCCAATGCGCCCGATGAATTCCGCGTTGTGACGAAAGCCCCCCTGACCATCCCGCCGGAATATGGTCTGCGTCCGCCACAGGCCGGGCAGGAACTGCCGGCAGAAGTCAGTGTCGAGCGGACAACCACAATCACGGCTTTCGGGTCCACGACAGGATCGGATGCCAGCCCCGCTGAGCGCGCGCTGATCGCCCATGCCGGCGCGAATGCAGCCAACCCTGTGATCCGGGGCGTCGTCGATTATGAAGAAGCCAAAACGATCCGGCGGACGGCAACGCTGACCGACCGCGTGCTCTTCTGGCGCGGCAGCGAAGAAGAGCTTGAAGGCGCAGCGACGGATAATGCCACGGGCGGCGAGCCCGTCGTCATTGAGCAGTCCAATCGCGGTGAGCGCCTGAAACTGCCCGGCACCTAAGGCCAGCCTTCGAAGACCATCAAAACACCAGCAGGAGCGCGCCCCTGATGAAGACCCTGATTTTCTGTTTGGTGGCGCTGCTCGCGCCGGTATTTGCAACCGCTGACACCGGGTCCGACTGGGCACCTGAGACGTTCACCCTCGATAATGGGATGGAGGTCGTGGTCCTCCCGGATCATCGCGCGCCTGTTGTCATGCATATGGTCTGGTACAAGGTCGGCGCGGTGGACGAAGAGCCCGGAAAATCGGGCCTCGCACACCTCTTTGAGCACGTCATGTTCAAGGAAACCGACGATCTCGGCCCTGAAGAGTTCACCACTGTCGTCCAGCGTAATGGCGGCCAGCTTAATGCCTTTACCAGCTGGGACTACACCGCTTACTTCGAACGCGTCGCCAAGGACCGGCTTGAGCTCATGATGAGCATGGAAGCCGACCGGATGACGGATCTCATCCTGAATGACGATCCCGAGGGCTCCTTCTACGTCGAGCGCGACACCGTGAAAGAAGAACGCCGCCAGCGGGTCGAGAACAATCCGGGCTCGATCCTGTTCGAGAAAGTCATGGCCGCGCTTTATCCCGATCACCCCTATGGCGTGCCGATCATCGGGCACATGGATGAAGTCGCGGCGCTGACGGTTCAGGACGGCCTCGACTTTTACGAGACCTGGTACGCCCCCCAGCAGGCCATTCTCGTCGTGGCTGGCGATGTCACCGCCGCAGACGTCCGCCCGCTCGCCGAAGCCACCTATGGCGTGCT
>JBCBTR010000116.1:0-6688 GCA_039818545.1 Pseudomonadota bacterium | reverse complement strand
CGACACCAGAATGCTGACCGTGATGACGGAGGACTGATCGCCGGAGAAGCCCCAGAAATAGCCCTGCATGTAATAGGCAAGCGCGGCCGCAACCCCGAAGGCGGCATAGCCGGCGAGCTGGGAGGCAAACAGCGCCGCCAGTGACGGGCTGCGCAGCGTCTGGAAGATTTCCCTGAGCATCACGCCGAGCGAGCCCGGAACCGCATCCGCCTTGGCGAGATAAGGAATGAAGCGGTGCGTGCCGAGCGAGCAGACCAGCATCGAGGCCATCATCACCAGCGCAGCGATCAGGCCATAGCGGCCAAAGCCGTCCGCATCTGTGAAGGCACTGCCGGTTGCGTCCGGCTGCAGGATGAAAGCAAGCGTGGTCGCGGCCATCACGACGCCGCCCATATAGACGACGACGGCCCGCAGGGTCAGCAGGCTGGTGCGCTCGTCATAATCGGTGGTGAGCTCGGCATTCATCGCCGTGCAGGGCACTTCGTAGAAAGTGATCAGCACACGCATGCCGATGGACATGGCCAGCAGGTACCAGAACAGCCCATCTTCCATCACAGCGGCCGGAGGATTCCAGAGCATGTAGTAGATGATGCCGACCGGGATGATGGCGGCATACATGTAGAGGTGGCGCCGCCCGAGCACGCCTTTTGTATTGTCCGAAAGGTAACCGATCAGCGGGTCGCTGAACGCGTCGAACATGAAGGCGAGCAGCATGGCAAGGCCGACCTGCTCTGCCGGCAGACCGAAAGCCTGCGCGTAGCAGAGCATGAGGAAGTAAGTGAAGCCGTTGCCTTTGACGCCATATGAGACGCCGCCAAAGGCATAGGCGAGCTTCGTCCAGATGCCCAGCTTTGGACGGTCGGCGGAGTGGAACGCGGTATCTGCCACGGCCCCGCCCCTCTACAGACCGAGCACCATCTTCGCCATTATGTTTCGCTGGATCTCATTCGAGCCCGCATAGATCGAGGTCTTGCGATAGTTGAAGTAGCTCGGCGCGGCCGGGATCGCGTAATCCGGAGCCGGGAGGTCTTCGTTCGCGCCATCGCGAAGATGGGCAAAGGAGTCCCGCACGAACGGCGCGGCATAGCCGCCGACTGCTTCCAGCGTCAGTTCGCTGATGGCCTGCTGGGCTTCGGAGCCGGCACATTTCAGCATGGAGCTGGCCGGGCCGACGGCCTCCCCAGAGGAGAGGGCCGAGAAAATCCGGCGCTCGGTCGCGTTGAGGCTTTCGATCTGGATTTCCATCGCTGCGATCTTGCGCGCGAAGTCCGGGTCGCGGATCAGCGCATCGCCATCGGACTGCTCAAGGCTGGCAATCTTCTTGGTCTTGGACAGGGCGTTTTTCAGGCCCGGCGCATAGGCATTGCCGCGCTCGAATTCGAGCAGGTATTTGGCATAGGTCCAGCCCTTGTTCTCTTCGCCAATGAGGGATTCCTTGATGGGAACGCGGACATCCTCAAAGAAGACCTGATTGATTTCCTGACCTTCTTCGGGGGGTCCATCGAGGGTTGGCAGCGAAGAGATGCTGATGCCCGGCAGGTCCATCGGGAAGACGATGAAGCTGATGCCCTGCTGTGGCTTGCCCTCTTTGGAGGTGCGCACAAGGCAGAACATCCAATCGGCCCACTGGGCGTGTGTCGTCCAGATCTTGGAGCCGTTGAGGACATACTCATCGCCATCGCGCACAGCGCTCATCTGGAGCGAGGCAAGGTCAGACCCTGAGCCCGGCTCTGAATAGCCCTGACACCACCAGATGTCAGATGACAGGATGGGGGGCAGGTGTTGCGCCTTTTGCTCGTCATTGCCGAACGCCATGATCACAGGCGCGACCATGGAGAGCCCCATCGGGCTGGTGTTCGGCGTGCCGGCAGCGGCAAGTTCCATCTGGAGCACGTATTTCTGACCGGCTGTCAGGCCGGGGCCGCCGAACTCTTCCGGCCAGTTCGGGGCGATCCAGCCGCGTTCGTGCAGCTTCTTCTGCCATTCGATCATGCCGGCCTTGTCGAGATAGCCGTTCTTCGACATGGCCTGCTTTGCCCGAAGCTCGGGCGTGTAGGCGTCTGCAATCCAGTCGCGGACTTCTTTTTGGAAGGCGCGGTCTTCTTCAGTCAGGGACAGGTCCACGAAAGGATCTCCTACTCGACAATGTCAAACACTTGAATGTCAGGCGCACCGGCAAGGCATGGGCCGAGCTTTGGCTGGGCCGCCTGAAAATACTCAGTCTTGCCATGGGCGGCGAGCGCCTCCTGAGAGGCGTACTGCTCCATGAAAATGTAGGTGTTTGGCTCTTTCTGGGACTTGTAGAGCTGGTAGGTCGTGCAGCCGGGCTCATTGGCCTTCACCTGCGCCATCAGGTCCTTTGCGACCGTCTCGAACTCTTCTTCCTTGCCTTCCGCGATAGGCAGCTTTGCAACGATACCGATCATACCGATCTCCCTGTGTTTTGTTTTCCTAAAACACAGTAAGTCGGCGCTCGCCTGACACAAGCCTGACGTAGGGGCGTCTAGAGCCCCGCCAGAACCTTGTCGCCCATTTCGCGGGTCGACAGGCTGCCGCCCAGGTCTTTGGTCAGCGCCCCACCGGCCAGTGCCTTCGACACCGCTTCGAATATCGCATCGGCGGCCTCGCCGCGCCCGAGCGACCAGCGCAACGCCATTTCCATGGACAGGATCGCCGCGCAGGGATTGGCGATGCCCTGCCCGGCAATGTCCGGCGCTGAGCCGTGGACCGGTTCGAACAGGCCCGGCGTGCCGTCCGATCCGAGCGAGGCAGACGGCAGCATGCCGATCGACCCGGTGAGCATGGCGGCTTCGTCAGACAGGATATCTCCGAAGAGGTTGCCCGCGAGGATCACGTCAAATTGTTTGGGCTGGCGCACCAGTTCCATGGCGCAGGCGTCGGCATACATGTGCGACAGCTCAACCCCGCTGCCATGGACGCCGTGAACCTTCGTCACTTCCTGCCGCCAGAACAGGCCGGTCTCCATGACGTTCGATTTCTCGACCGAACAGACGCGGCCATCGCGGCCCCGCGCGATCTCGAAGGCCACGCGGGCGACACGTTCCACCTCGTCTGCGGTGTAGATTGAGGTGTCGTAGCCTTTGACGCCCGGCTCCACGCCGCGGGGCGTTCCGAAATAGACCCCGCTTGTGAGCTCCCGGACGATCATGATGTCGAGCCCGGCGACCAGTTCAGGTTTCAGGCTGGATGCCGCGACCAGAGATGGAAAGCAGAAGGCCGGGCGAAGGTTTGCGAAGACATCAAGCCCTTTGCGCAAGCCGAGAAGGCCCGCTTCAGGGCGTTTGTCGCGGTCGGTGGCCTCCCATTTGGGACCGCCAACGGCACCGAGCAGAACCGCATCTGAGGCCTTGGCCTGCGCGAGGACATCATCGGTCAGCGGAATGCCGTGGGCATCTATGGAGGCACCGCCGACCAGCGCCTCGTCAAAGGCAAGATCGGGCGCGACGGCTTCGGCCACGCGCCGGGCTTCGGCCAGCACTTCAGGTCCGATCCCGTCACCGGGCAGGAGCAGCAGGGTCTGTGTCATTGTTTAAACGTCTCGTGTTTCGCTGATGTCATGGGCGCGGATGGATCGCTCCAGGAACTTCACATCTGCCAGCGCGGTGCGCCATGCGTCCATGTGTGGCTCTTTGAAATGCGCCTCCAGCGCCTCCCAACTCTGCCATTTCTCAAGAACACGCATGATCTGCGGATCGAGCACATCAATGGCATAGGTGTAATCGATGCAGCCGCCTTCGGCCCGACTGGAAGCGATCTGCGCTTCTGCTGCGGCGCGCACGGTCTCGAAGTCGCCGGCGTTCTGCATACGCACGTATCCTTCGACGATGATCACAGCGGCAGGGCCTGTGGTTCGGCATCGTACATGCGAATGGAAAGGTCCGACGGGGCAAGCTCTGCAAGGGCCGCGCGAAAGGTCGCCATGTGCGGCGTAGCGAAATGGAATTTCAGCGCGTCCATATCCTTCCAGCGCTCGATGATGCGCATGACGGAGGTGTCCAGAATGTCGAGACTGTAAGCGTATTCGATGCAGCCCTCCTCCTCGCGACTGGCCAGGATCATCGCTTCCATGGCGGATTTGGCGCTGTCCCAGGCCCCGTCCGGAATGCGCGCGCTCGCTTCGATGATGATCATGAGGCTGTCTCCAGCCATGGCGTCGTCAGGCGGCGCTTCTCTTCGAAGGCGTCGATGGCCGCGCCCGCTTCAAGGCTCGCGCCGATTTCGTCGAGGCCTTTGAGGAGGTTGGTCTTGCGACCTTCATCGACCTCGAAGCCATGGGCGATGCCGTCCGGCCCAGTGACCGTCTGGGCTTCGAGATCGACCGTGAAGACGTGATTGGCCCCGCCCGCCTGCGCGGCCAGCGCCTCGACCACATCCAGCGGCAGGGCGATCGGGAGCACGCCGTTCTTATAGCAATTATTGTGGAAGATATCGGCATAGCTCGGCGCGATGACGCAGGTGATGCCCTGATCCAGCAGCGCCCATGGGGCATGCTCGCGGGACGAGCCGCAGCCGAAATTCTCGCCCGCAATCAGGATAGACGCCCCTGAATAAGCCGGCCGGTTCAGGACAAAGTCCGGATTGGGCGAGCCATCGGCATTGGTCTTCAGCTCGTGAAACAGGCCCGTGGAAAGGCCGGTGCGTTCCGTCGTCTTCAGGAACTGTTTCGGGATGATCATGTCGGTGTCGACATTCGGCATCGGCTTGCCCTTCTCAAGAAGGGGCGCGGCAGTGCCGGTCAGGGTGGTAAAGGCTTTCATGGCTCCGTCTTTAAGCGGTCGAGGCGGCTTTGAACAAGGCGAGCCCTCCAAAACGCGTGCTGAAACCCGGAAAATCCAGTGTTTCTAGGTAGTTTCCTTGAGTGACGATAACCGCGGAATGCGGCCTAATCGAAAGCAGAAGACGCCCTGAAGAAGGAGCTATCCCATGGGCAATCTGGTTGTTGACCCCCTCGCAATCGCCGCGCTTGTCGGCTTTGCTATCCTCATCCTGATGATGGTCGGACTGGCCATCTGGGTTGTCATTCTCTCTCGGCTGCCCGCCAGCAAGACCGCTGACGCCACACCCATTGCGGACAACGAAAATCAGTCACGCTCGTGAGAGATGAAGAGGGTCGGCACGCCAAGTGTGCCGTTTCTGACGGTAAACACCCTGCTCCCGGGTTTACGACCCTTGCGCATTCCGGAAATGTCGAGATCGGTCGCGCTTAGCCGGGCGTGCGCCGCGTCGAGGTCCTTCGTCTCATATGTGAGACCCATCAGGCTATCGGGGCTGGACGGATCGACACCGTCCTTGGTGGAAGAGACGACTTCGAAGATCACCCCGCCCGTCTTGAAGAACAGGAAGCGGGTGGAGAATTGCTCGATGACGCGGTCGAGCCGAAGCGGCAGGCCGAGGCGCGCGCCATAGAGTGCAGCGGCGCGATCCGGATTGGGCGTCGTGACAACGATATGGTCGAGCCCCGAGACTGCGCCGGGCCGGTCATCGGCGGATGCCTCCAGCGGCTTCGGCTCTACAACAAAGGCCTTGATGCCGGCCATGCGGTCATCGCTCAGCCGGAACCGACGCAGGCGCGCGCCGTGCGTGATGTCGCCGGGCGACAGGCCACGCCGCTCCAGCGTCCGGGCTTCGCCTTCCAGGTCATCGGTCGCGAAGGCGATGGATTTCAGCCCCTCGCCGCCTGCCTCGAGGATTTCGCGCAGGCGCGGAGCCATGCCGGTGTCTCCGACAGGAGCCATCAGCTCGACTGACGTGTTGCCGAGATCGAAGACCGCCGTCGCCGCGCCATCGTCTTCAAGCCGGACAGATGCAGGCCGGCCAAGCAAGGTTTCGTAGGCGGCAACGCCTGCTTCAATGTCGGTGGTGAGTATGAGAAAGTGGTCGAGACCAATGATCATGCGGTGGGCACCTTGTTGGCTGTCGGAATGGTGGAGAGTTGCTGGCCGTCATACTCGACGGCAATTGGCAGGCCGGTGTCCGGGCTGAACCAGACTCGGCCCTCGCCCGCGGTCCCGGCCAGCGCGCGATCGGCCTTGCCGCCGGCAAGCGGAACGCGCCACTTCTCACCCGTCAAGGTCACGAAGGCGTAGTAGGAGGTTGAGTCCTCATCCTCGACCTTCGCGACGCGAATGTCGGCGCGTTGTGGGAAGGTATCGCGAAGCGCTTCGGTCCTGCGGCGATCATGCTGAAGACTTGCCAGACCGGCAATGAGGAGGACCGCGCCAAACCCGCCAAACACAATGCGAATCCAAAGCGGGGTGTCATTGAACCCTTCCGGCCAGACGATCGCAGCCCACAAAATGCCCGCGCCGACGACGAGCCCCAGAACGCCGCGCATCCATCCACCGCTCATGGAGTTACACCAAAAGAATTGTGACCGATCATGGGAAGCGATGTGTCCGCATGGACGTCGGCTTAGCGCATTGCTGACCAATCGAAAACGGGGCCCGCCGCGTCAGGCAGGCCCCGTTTCTTGTCCTTAAAGTGCTGGGGCTACTCGGCCATCGCCGTGATGGTCGCGGTGCCGCTTGTGCCCGCGGAGGTCGTGTAAGCCGTTGACTGGCCAACTTCAGGCTCGCCAGCTTCAGCCATGGTCGCGCACACTTCGCCTTCGCCCGTGGCATCGCCGCATAGCTCGCGCGTGTCCTCTTTCCATGTATAGGCGAAGGTT
>JBCBTR010000115.1:0-6705 GCA_039818545.1 Pseudomonadota bacterium | reverse complement strand
CGAGAAGCGCACCGCCAGCGATGACGCCAGCCACATCCGGCAACCCAGCAGCCGCGTCCTGTCGGTCTTCGATCCGGAATGCCGATCGGTGCGGACGGCACGACCTGGCTCGATCGGCGGCTGATCCACGGCAAGACGGCCGCAGTTAACGGGCTTACACCCCTCGCCCAACCTCGCACAGCACACGCCGTAGCCATTGGTGCCCCGGATCGGCCTCATGTCGTGCGTGCCAAGTCTGAACTACACGAAATGACGGAATGTCGAGAGGTGGCGGAAAAAGCCGGAGAGGCAGTCGCCCGGCCAGTCGCACGAACAAGCGACGGGGTTCTGTCGCAACGAGGTCAGAGGCATCCACTAGCATCGGTGCCATGAGAGAATGGCCGACCGTGACCGCGACGGAACGCTTCAAACCCTTCTCAGCAAGAACGGCATCTAAATAGCCGCTCGGATTGCCCTTCATCGAAACCTGCAGGTGCCGAAGCGATAGGTAGCATTCGAGATCAATCGTCCCTTCGAGACTGGAATGATCGCCACGGCCCGCGCAGACGAAATCTTCCTCGTAGAGCAGTTCTTCCCGCATATGCGACGGCGGCTCGGGGAAATTGCCTGCGATCAGTTCGACGCCGCCATCTTCCAACATTGGCAGGCCAACACTGCGACTGGTGTTGCGCACCACAAGGGAAACGCCGGGCGCTTCGCGGTCGAGACGCGCGGTCAGGCGTGGCAGAAGCACGAAGGCCGCATAGTCGGACAGGCCGAGTACGAATTGCCGAGTGCTTTCCGCTGGATCGAAGGTTCGTCCGCCGAGCAGCACACCTTCAACCTGTTCAAGAATCGACCGAACGCTTGGCGCGATGTCCTGCGCCAGTGGCGTGGGCATCATACCGCGCGGCGATCTGACAAACAGCGGGTCGCCAAAGAGTGCCCGAAGGCGGTTTAAAGCATGGCTGACCGCAGGCTGTGTCAGGCCAATTCGGTCGGCCGCGCGCGTGGCGTGACCTTCGGCGACGAGCGCGTCGAAGACGACAAGCAGGTTGAGATCGACGCTGGCGAGATGAACCGTCTTCATAACGGCGATACTAATAATGAATTTGATTTATTACAAGGTGAATGTCATGAATGTGGTGCATTTCATTCAATAACACGCGCCGTCCGCAAGTCGGCGTCATGGAGGTCATATGAGCGGTTCAGAGTATCGACCGGAACAACTTTTAGATGCCGTTACGGTCGAAGGAGCGCAGGACGAGGCGTCGCAACTGACGCGGCGAACAGCCTTGGGGAGTATCGGAGCGCTCGCAGTCGGTTCATCAACCTTCGCTCCGACCGCTTCAGCACAGGCCAATGCGAATTCTGGCCTCGAAGGAACTGTGGCGCGGGATCGATACGCCATCGGCCTGGAACGTCTGGCCGCGATTGATGGCAGAGATGGGCAGGCCGTGGTGGAGAGCCTGAAAGCGATTTCGCCTGATTTTGCACGCTACCTTATCGAGTTTCCGTTCGGCGACATCTATGCGCGCCCCGGTCTGGATCTTCGCCAGCGAGAAATCGCGACAATCGCCGCGCTCACGGCGCTGGGTAATGCACGTCCGCAACTGGAAGTTCACATCGCTGCGGGGCTGAATGTCGGCCTTTCACAGCAAGAGATCATTGAGATCGTCATGCAGATGGCGGTCTATGCCGGATTTCCCGCCGCGATCAACGGTCTCAACGCCGCGAAAGCGGTCTTCGACAGACACCCGACAACCTGAACACATAAGGAAAGCATAATGTTCACCCGCCGCACCATGTTATCTCAACTCACTCTCATCGCAGCATCCGCCATGATCCCCGGAATCGTCACGAAAGCCGCTGCGGCGGAGGCTACACGCATATGGACCGGATTCAGCTCTGTGGTGGGCATGGCTTTCGATGCTGATGGCAACCTCTTTGCCGCTGAATGGGGTGCTGGTCGCATCTCACGCGTAGCGCCTGACGGTTCCCGAACGACTTTCGCCGAAGGGCTTTCCGGTCCTTCCGGTCTCGCCATCGACAAGGATGGCTCGATCTATGTCGCGTCATATTCCCGCGACGAAATTTATCGTTTCACTGTTTCGGGCGATAGGGAAACGATCATCACCGGCCTTGCCACACCTGCGGGCCTTGGTTTTGATCGTGAAGGGCGTCTTCTTGTCGCCAATCGGCGAACAAACGAAATTCTGGCCTTCGACGAAGATCGTAACCGCAGCGTCGTCGTTTCTGGACTGCGCACTCCCGTCGGCGCCGTTTACAGACCCGATGGCGGATTCATCGTGTCGAACATCGGAGGTGGCATCACCATCTTGCGGGGCGATGGCCAACGCATCGAAACCGGCGAGGCTCTTCGCACGCCTGGGCCGGGTATCGCGCAAACACAGGACGGGCGCGTCTTTGTTGTCGATTACGGCGGAACGGCGATCCACGAAGTCTTTGACGACGGCCGTACCGTTCTGCTCGCTGACGGGCTGTCCAGTCCTGTCGGACTCACCGTGTCCCCGTCAGGCGACCTCTTTTCGGCCGATTGGGGGAATGGCGCCATCTATCGCATCCCTCTTGGGTGACGATGATTTCCGCAATGCTTATCGCGCCAGTGTTTCGAGCACCACTCAGTGATCCGCTGCGCGCAACGGCGAGAGACGCCCAAACGGTATCCCATCGGGGCCATTGGCCTCACGCTTTCTGGTTTCGGAAAGCTGATTACGGCTGCTGGCAGTTTTCATCATCGAAAAGATGAACCGCTTTGGGCCGAAACAAACAAGGAGTAAAATAATGCAGCATCGAATGCTTGGCCCTGACCTTTCGGTATCCGCCATCGGCCTGGGGTGTATGGGGATGAGCGAGTTCTATGGGCCGCGAGACGACGCGGAGTCGCTGGCAGTCCTGCGCCGCGCGGTCGATCTGGGGATCAATTTCCTTGATACCGCCGACACCTATGGCCCTCATCACAACGAAGAGTTGATCGGACACTTTCTTGCCGACTGTGGCGCGGACGTGAAAATCGCAACGAAGTTCGGCATCGTACGCAAGCCCGGCGAATACACGCGCAGCATAGACAACAGCACCGATTATATGCGCCACGCCTGCGAAAGCTCTCTCAAGCGGCTCGGGGTCGAACGAATTGATCTCTACTACGTCCATCGCATCAACCGTGAACATCCCATTGAGGAAACCATGGAGGGGTTGGCCGCGCTGAAACGCGAGGGCAAGATCGGTCATATCGGACTCTGCGAGGTCAGCGCCGAGACGCTGCGCCGCGCTCATGCCGTTCACCCCGTGACGACGGTGCAGACCGAATACTCGCTCTGGACCCGCGATGTGGAAACCGAAGTTTTGCCGACCTGTCGGGAGTTGGGCATCGGTTTCGTCGCCTATTCGCCGCTTGGACGCGGATTTCTTACGGGCCGCTTTCAGGCAGGTTCACAGTTCGAGGATGGTGACTTCCGCGCGAGCCTGCCGCGCTTCGCGCCGGACAATGCCGCAGCTAACGGAGCACTGGTCGAGGTCGTGCGCGATATCGCTGCCGAAAAGGGCTCCACGCCCGCACAAGTGGCGTTGGCATGGTTGCTGGCGAAGAGCGATGACATCGTGCCAATCCCAGGCACCAAGCGGATCAAGTATCTTGAGGAAAACGCCGCAACGGCGTCGATCATGCTCACCGGAACGGAGCGCAGCGTTCTCGAACAGGCTTTGGCCAACCTGCCTGTTTCGGGAGAGCGCTACACCGCCGAAGGCATGAAAGGCGTCAATGCATGAGGGGCGGCGGATGCGGCGGCGTTCGGCACCAATGATCGATCGTCAGGGAAGGATGCCGACCCTACTCGGGTCGCGCATCCCCATGGCATCGCTGATCCAAACGCTCGCCGTCGCCGAATACCTTAACTTCCGCCACGCCGCCAATGCGCTTGGCGTGGCGCAATCCAGCGTCAGTGCGCGCGTCAAGGCGCTGGAGGAAGACCTTTGCATTCTCCTGTTCGAGCGCCATGCGCGAGGCGTGAGACTGACCGAAGCCGGACGTCAGTTCGTGGCGCAAGTCACGGCGGGTATCGACCAGCTCAATCATGCGGTGAAGACAGCCGGCATGGCGGCATCGGGGGAGCAAGGGCGGTTGCGGATCGGCGCCCATGCGCTGATCCCCGGCGGTTTCCTTGCCGGGCTGCTGGCCGGATACCGGGAAGACCATCCCGGCATCGTTATCGACATTACCGAAGGCACGGCCCGAGAGACCATGATGCAGCTTCGTGCTGACGAGCTGGACATCGTGTTCGTCGCCGGAACGCCTGAACCGCCTGACTTCCATGCCCGGCGCATCTGGGCCGAGCCTCTGGTCGCGGCGTTGCCCGATGGCCATCACCTTGCTGACCGGCCCGCCGTTATCTGGGCCGATCTGGCGCAGGAGACATTCCTTGTTCGCCATGGCGGCGCCGGGCCACAGGCATATGACCATATCCTGCTGCGCCTCGCCGGGCAGTGGCCCGCGCCGTCGATCCAGCGTTTCGATGTCGGGCGCAGCGCCTTGCTGTCCATGGTCGCACAGGGATTTGGCGTCACCATCGTCGGCAGGGACACATCGCTGGCGCCTGCATCCGGCATCCTATTCCTACCATTCTCCGATGAACCGGAGCCGGTTGCGTTCTCGGCGGTCTGGTCGCCGTCCAATCGCAGTGCCGCACTGCGCAACCTGCTGGACCTTGCAGGCGCGATGGAGCGGCAGGCCCGCAAGGGCTGATCTTCCCCAACCGTCCTATTCGCCGCCGATGCTGTCCGGCAGCCCTCCGGCGGTGGTTTTGCTGTTGCCAGCACCACAAACGCTCCGTCTCTGATCGACCCCACACTCATGCCGATTGGAGCGAATATGCGCGGAGGCCGAATCCTCTGGGGTCAGATCACCGTGGTTTTCACCATCATTTTGGTGATGACCTGGGCGGCGACGCAGTGGACGGCTTTTCGCCTCGGCTTTCAGCCCCAGCTTGGCGGCCCGTGGTTTATGCTGGCGGGCTGGCCGGTCTATTACCCGCCCGCCTTCTTCTGGTGGTGGTTTTCCTTTGACGCCTATGCGCCCGCGATTTTCGTCGAGGGCGCGATCATCGCCGCATCCGGCGGGCTGATAGCCATCGCCGCCGCCATCTTCATGTCGATCATTCGCTCGCGCGAGGCGCGCAATGTCGCTACCTACGGCTCTGCGCGATGGGCCGAGGATCGCGAAATCCGCTCGGCGGGTCTGCTTGGCCCCGATGGCGTGATGCTGGGCAAGCTAGATCGCAACTACCTGCGCCATGACGGGCCGGAGCATGTCCTGTGTTTTGCGCCGACCCGCAGCGGCAAGGGCGTCGGGCTTGTCGTGCCGACGCTGCTGACCTGGCCGGGAAGCTGCATTGTCCATGACATCAAGGGCGAGAACTGGACGCTGACCGCAGGCTTTCGCGCCAGGTATGGCCGCGTCCTGCTGTTCGATCCGACCAACGCCGCATCGTCGGCCTACAATCCGCTGCTGGAGGTGCGACAGGGCGAATGGGAAGTCCGCGACGTGCAGAACATTGCGGATATTCTGGTCGATCCCGAAGGCAGCCTCGACAAGCGCAACCATTGGGAGAAGACCAGCCACAGCCTGCTGGTCGGCGCGATCCTGCATGTGCTCTATGCCGAGCCCGACAAGACGCTGGCGGGCGTCGCCAGTTTCCTGTCCGATCCGCGCCGCCCGGTCGAGGCGACCCTGCGGGCGATGATGGACACGCCGCATCTGGGCGAGGCTGGCGTGCATCCGGTCATAGCGTCGTCGGCCCGCGAATTGCTGAACAAATCCGAGAACGAGCGGTCCGGCGTGCTCAGCACCGCCATGTCATTCCTAGGCTTGTATCGTGATCCCGTTGTAGCGCGGGTGACGGCGCGCTGCGACTGGCGCATCGCCGATCTGGTTGGCAGCGAGAGGCCGGTCACACTCTACCTCGTCGTACCGCCTTCCGACATCAACCGCACCAAGCCGCTGATCCGGCTGATCCTCAATCAGATCGGCAGGCGGCTGACCGAAGACCTGAACACATCGGCCAGGCGGCACCGTCTGCTGTTGATGCTGGACGAGTTTCCTGCGCTCGGGCGGCTGGATTTCTTCGAGTCCGCGCTGGCCTTCATGGCCGGCTATGGCCTCAAGTCCTTCCTCATCGCCCAAAGCCTCAACCAGATCGAGCGCGCCTATGGCCCGAACAACGCGATCCTCGACAATTGCCATGTCCGGGTGAGCTTCGCGACCAATGACGAACGCACCGCCAAGCGGGTGAGCGACGCGCTCGGCACCGCGACCGAGCTACGCGATTCCACCAACTATGCCGGGCACCGGCTGGCCCCGTGGCTCGGGCATCTGATGGTCTCGCGGCAGGAGACGGCAAGGCCGCTGCTGACGCCGGGCGAGATCATGCAGCTTCCGCCCACCGACGAGATCGTCATGGTCGCGGGCACGCCGCCGATCCGCGCCAGCAAGGCGCGCTACTACGAGGATACGCGGTTGCAGGAGCGCATCCTGACCCCGCCTGATCCGGAGGCCGTCGCGATCACGGCAAATCCTTCTACGGATGACTGGTCAAGCCGCGTGGTTTCGGCTGCGCGCCCCGAAACCAATGCCCCCGACAACACCGAAGCCGATCCGGCCAATGCCGGTATCCGCCGCGAGCCGGAACTGCCCGAGCAGGAGGAAATCCT
>JBCBTR010000114.1:0-6751 GCA_039818545.1 Pseudomonadota bacterium | reverse complement strand
CCGCACGGGCTCTTCATCTCAACCGGACGCGAACTCGCGGGCCGGACACACGCACACGCCCCACCATCCCGCGTCACCCTCGACCGCGAAGCGGTCTGAAGGCCCATCGCGGAAGATATCCCCACGCTCGGTAAGCCGTGATGGCACCAGAGCTGGACCCTCAGACGGGCGGTGCCCGTCGAGGGTGACGCAGACGGAAAGATTGGAAATGAAGGAGGACATGCCACTCGCATATGCCGGGCAAAGGGGCTTGCGATTTAGCCCTTCGCCTTCCGGGCCTGCGCGACCTGATAAAACTCCCAGGCCGTCCGGATGATCGTATCGACATCAGACGCCGTGGCCTCAAAGCCCAGCATATCCTCAGCCTTCGACACATCCGCAACGAGGGCGGGCGGGTCTCCGGCGCGGCGCTCGCCATATTCCAGCGGGATGGGCTTGCTGGTCACGCGCTCGATCGCATCGAGGATTTCGCGAACGGACAGGCCTTTGCCCGTCCCGAGATTGAAGGACCCGCTCGCGCCGCCCCTGAAGAGATGATCCAGCGCGCGGATGTGTCCGGCGGCGAGATCCTCGACATGGATATAGTCGCGAATGCAGGTGCCGTCGGGCGTGTCATAATCGGTGCCGAACACGCGGAAATCGTCGATCTCGCCGGCCACCGCCATCAGCGCGCGGGGGATGAGATGGGTTTCCGGTTCGTGCTCTTCGCCGATCTCGCCATCACGGTCCGCGCCGCAGGCATTGAAGTAGCGAAGGGAGATATGGTTCAGGCCATAAGCGGTTTCATAGTCGCGGAAGATCTCCTCGATCATCAGCTTAGTGCGGCCATAGGGATTGATGGGGGCTGTGCGCGTGTCTTCGCCGATCATCGCGGTCTCGGGCAGGCCATAAACGGCAGCCGTCGAGGAGAAGACAATCGTGTCGAGACCGGTCTCGCGCATCGTCTCCAGCAGGCTCAGCGTGCCACCGACATTGTTGCGATAGTATTTGGCCGGGTCCTGAACGGACTCGCCGACAAAAAGATAAGCGGCGAAGTGGATGACCGCGGCAGGCTTGTGGGTCTCGATCGCGTCTTTCAGACGGGTGGTGTCTTCAAGTTCGCCCTGCACAAGCGGGCCCCATTTGACGGCGTGTTCATGGCCGTAGCGGAGATTGTCATAGACAACCGGTGTGTAGCCGGCCGCCGCGAGCGCCTTGCAGGTGTGACTTCCAATATAGCCGGCCCCGCCAGTGACCAGAATTGTCTTATTGTCTGCCATTTAAAGCGCGCTCCTTCGTCGGGTTGCCGGATTTGCAAGCCCCGCGCCGGATTACTCCACAGTGACGGACTTGGCGAGGTTGCGCGGCTGGTCGACATCCGTGCCTTTCTCGACGGCGATATGATAGGCGAGCAGCTGGACCGGGATCGCCGTGATCATCGGCGAGATAAACGGGTCCACATCAGGCGTCTGGATGACATGCGCCGCCGAGTCGCCGGCCGCTTTTGCCCCGGCTGTGTCGGTCACGAGAATGACCCTGCCGCGCCGCGCAACGACTTCCTCAAGATTGGAGATCGACTTCTCGAACAATCGGTCATGAGGCGCGACGAAGATCACAGGCGTTTCGTCATCCACCAGCGCGATCGGTCCGTGTTTGAGCTCGCCAGCCGCATAGCCTTCAGCATGAATATAGCTGATCTCTTTCAGCTTCAGCGCGCCTTCCATGGCAATCGGGAATTGCTGGCCGCGCCCGAGATAAAGAACGTCCCGCGCTTTCACGAGCTCGCGGGCGAGCTTTTCAATCGGCCGGTCGAGCTGAAGCGTAGACGCCATCAGGCGCGGCAGTTCGTTCAACGCGCCGGACAGACGCTGCTCATCCTCTGCCGTCAAAGTGCCCTTCGCCCGGCCGAGCGCGATGGCGGTTGCGGCCAATGCGCAGAGCTGGGCCGTAAACGCCTTGGTCGACGCCACACCAACTTCCGTGCCGGCCAGTGTAGGCAGCACGGCATCGACCTCTCGGGCAATCGTGGACGTCGGCACATTAACGACGGCAGCCGTCTTCATGCCGCCCGCCTTGCAGTATTTAAGGGCGGCGAGCGTGTCGGCGGTTTCACCGGACTGGGAGACAAACAGGGCGAGACCACCCGGCGAAAGAACGGGCTCGCGATAGCGGAACTCGGACGCGATATCGATGCTGACGGGAATGCGCGCGATCTGCTCGAACCAGTACTCCGCCACCGCGCAGGCATAGTAAGCGGTGCCGCAGGCGACCATCTGAACATTGGTGACCGAGGCCAGATCCAGCGCCTCGCCAGCATTGCCGGGCAGGGAGACCTCACGGGTCAGTCCGTTAAGATAAGCGCCGATCGTCCGGGCCGTTGCTTCGGGCTGCTCGAAGATTTCCTTTTGCATGAAGTGGCGATAATTGCCCTTCTCGACGCTGGAGCCCATCGCCTGAACAACCGTCTCCGGGCGACGAACGGATGCACCGGTCTTGTCGAAGATCTCGTAGCCATCTCGGGTGATCGCGCACCAGTCATCCTCTTCGAGATAGACGACACGGTCGGTGAACGGCGCAACGGCGAGCGCATCGGAGCCGAGATACATCGCGCCGTCGCCCACGCCGATCACGAGCGGGCTGCCGCGACGAGCCCCAAGCATCAGATCGTCTTCACCCTCGACAAGCACGGCGAGGGCAAAGGCACCCGTGAGGCGTGCGAGCGCCGCGGAAAACGCCGCTTTCGCCGCATCTGCGCCCGTCTTACCCTTCAGTCCGGCGGCGATCAGGTGAGCAACGGTCTCGGTATCTGTTTCCGTCTCGAAGGCAAAGTCGGCCTCAAGCTCTGCCCGCAGAGCGCGAAAATTCTCGATAATGCCATTATGAACGAGGGTGACGGGCTGGCTCTGGTGCGGGTGTGCATTGTTTTCCGTGGCTGCGCCGTGTGTTGCCCAGCGTGTATGGCCTATGCCGGAGTGTCCCGATATCGGGTCGGCCTTCAGGGCGGCGTCCAGATTGGCGAGCTTGCCGGCGGCCCGGCGGCGATCGACCTTGCCATTCGCCCCGATGACGGCAACGCCAGCGCTGTCATACCCGCGATACTCCAGTCTCCGCAGGGATTCGAGCAAATCAGGGACGATGTCCTTGTCGCCAAGGATGCCGATAATGCCGCACATATACGCTCTCCGATACTAGGGTCCCTGAGGCGCATACTGGCCGAATGCGGCCACGTCATCGCAAAAACCGTTTCTGTTTGTGACGCGGCTATTTGGTCACGCTCAATGCGAAAAGCCCGGATGGTTAATGCGTAGTTAATGACAAATTCGCCCGCCCGGTTTAGCAATCGCGGTTGGTTAAGCTCCTGAGGATGCGTCATGCGCTGTGTCAGATGCAAAAATAAGGTCGAGCCCGGCCCGGAACGGTGCCCCCATTGCGATGGCCCGCTTGAACTCGGCTTTGGCGATGTCGCGCGCTGGACGCTGATCGGCGTTATCCGCCGCCTGCGCTCTGGTGGTCTTCCGGCGCTCTCGGTTGTCGCCGTTGCCGTGGGGATCGTTGCCGTGGGCGTGTTCGGCGTTCGGGCGCTGTCAGGCGGCGGTGACGAACCGGTGTCCACCATTGCCCAGATGCGCCCGGCGGCGGTGCCTGCCGCGACATCAGTGACGACTGTCACCGCGCCGACCGGAGAGGTCGAGCCCTGGATGCAGGTGCTTGGCGGAACCGATTCAGAAATCGCCACGGGCACGGCATCGTCGGCGTCCGGCGAAATCGTCTTCGTTGGACGCTCTCAGAGCCGGGATTTTGCGTCTCTTTCCGATGCGCTGTTCGTACGCACCGATGAGAGTGGGATTGTCCTGTCGCGCGCCGTCATCGGCGGCCTTGGCCAGTCTGGTGCGTCCGATGTGGCAATTGGCCGGGATGGAGCCATTTACGCCGTGGGCCGCGATGGCCCGTCCTTGAATCTTGTCCGGCTCGATGAACGTGGTGAAATGCTCTGGGGGGCAGCATTGCCCGCCAGTGAAGGGCGCGCTGAGCCCGTGGTGACGGCCATTTCCAATACAGGCCTGCTCGCGGCGAGCATTGCCGAAGCGCCCGACACAGTGATGCTGGTCCGGATCGATGAGGCTGGCCACGAGCTCTGGCAGCGCGACATTGCCGCCGTTGGCCTGACGGGCCGTATCGCGGTTGCCAATGCTCCGGCCGGCGGGATCTATTTGTCGATCAATGCGAGCGAGACTGGCATTGAACTCGCTGTGCCGATCCTGATCCGGCTCGACGAAAACGGTGACGAGCTGTGGCGTCATGCCTTTGAGGAACGTGTGCTCGGCCAGATTGACGATCTCGCCTCGACCCTTGATGGCGCGCTTTATGTTTCCGGCCAGATGTCCGTTGCGGCAGGAGCTTCGCAGTCGACGCCCTGGCTGGGCAGAGTGTCGAGTGACGGTGTGGTCGACTGGGAAGCCGATCTCTTTGCCGACCCGGTCTATGGGCCTGTCCTCATCGATGCGTCAGCGGCGCATGGCGTTCATCTGATGGCGGCTGCACCTTCGGCTGTTTCCACTGGCCGGGATATCTGGCTGTCGCGGATTGACCGGCAGGGTGACCTCCTCTGGACGAACCTTCTCGAAAGCGCCGAGAGCAAGGCCCCGACCGATCTCATCGTTGCCCCCGATGGTGATCTGATCATTTCCGGAGGGGTCGCGCCGGCGATCGGGGCATCTTCCGACATTCTCATGCTGCGCGTCGCCGAAGGCGGTGTTCCGCCTCTGGGTCTGAAAATGGTAGAACCCCCTCAGGTCGACTTTGGGCCGGTAGAGCAGGTTGCGGCGACCGTGCCGGCACCGCTGCCAGCTGAGGGACCAGCCCCCGTCATCGATGCGACCTTTAGCGAGCCTGACGCGTCTGAACCGGAGCTCGCGCCGAACCCGGTGTCTCGTTCTGTTCCGCCGGAGTCGTTTGATGGGGCAGGAGAGACGGTTGAGGGTCTGGACGCTGAAGAGGCACCGATCCCAGCGACGTTCGCCTGCGCGTTCCGTTGCCGGACGACGGGTGACGAGGCGGTCAGGTATCCGGTGACACAGACCTATTCACGCCGGGGGATTGCCGATCCACAGCTCTTTGCGCTGGAAGTACAATCCGAAGGCGCGCTCGTCTGTCAGGAATCCGGCGGTGTGCTCGAAGCAAAGCTTCCGCCCAGCTGCCAGTAGGCTCAGGCACTTGCGCTAGGAGTATTTCATCCGGCGTTCGCTTACCTTGTAGGAGGCGCGATCGTAGAGCATGTCGATCAGCTGGTTGGCTGTCTTGCCGCGCACATCGACCGCTGTCGCAAGGTTGTTGTCCTTCAGGACACGCTTGATCTGCGAAACCTTCATTGGCGCGTAGAGCGCATAGAAATGCGCCTTGTCCTGCTCGGCCGCCACAATGAAGGGATTGGTCACCGCGTCCGCATCCCCGGAATCAAACACCACAGATCCACCGAGCGCCTTCACGAGACGGCTGGCCAGTTCCGGGTTTGCGCGAACTTCATTTCGAAGTTCGTCGAAAAAACGGTCGAGATATTCTACCGGGTCTAACTTCTCATTCTTGGCCATGACACACCTGTACGGGCACCTGCGAACTCGGCGAAGCGTTCGGCCAGCCGGCGCACGTCGCCGGCGACCCCGCCATACTTGCCCTTGAACGTGTTGTAGCTATCGGGCGCGGCGCGGTCCATCGCCTTCAGAACGTGGATCGATTCCGGGATGGTTGGCCCGAAAGCGCGATCTTTGAGATAGACCTCCCGCAACTCGGCCTGCACCTGCCGGGCATAGGAAGAATTCCTGAAGCGCGTAACGACGACGAAGTTTCGTTCAGCGAGATCCTTTGAGACGTTCTGAACGGTCCATTCGGAGAACTGCTTGGTGCCCCAGGTCGATACAGCGTCGGCGATTGTCGGCGTTACAAAGAGATTGGCGAGCGACAGCCCCGCGCGTGCAAGCGGCGAGAGGTGCGGCGGACAGTCCAGCAGGACGACATCATAAAGCGGAAGGACCGGATCGAGCGCTTCCCGCATATGATCGCCGAGGGCCTTGGCGAGCGTCGAGGGCGTTCCGCTACTGGAGTACCAGTCTTCTTCGAGACTTAGTTCATTGAGGCGGAGCTGGGGATGCGCGGGCAGGGCAGCCACCCAGCCGAGGCGCTCGTCTTTCTCTTCCGCGACCCGAAGCTCTTCCAGCGTCACCGCGTTCGGCATGATGAAAGGGCCAGCGGCCGGAGGCTCGCGATCGACGAACTGTTGCAGGAAGTGGTGTGCGCCCTTGCCCTGATCGGAGGCCATCTGGACGCCGCGCTCTGTGAGCAGCATCTGGCTTGAGTTCGCCTGCGCATCAAGATCGATAACGAGGACAGTCAGGCCAAAATGATAGGCCAGCCCGTCGGCCAGCATTACCGTCGTCGTCGATTTTCCAACGCCGCCCTTTAGGTTGGCGATGGCTGTAATCAGTGCGGTCATGGAATCTTTCCTGCCGGGTTCGCACCCTGACGAGGCCTGGTTGCAGTGAAAATTGGGACGGGACGTCCCCAATGGAATCTGAGCCTAATTTAAACCATGCTCATTTGCGACCTCAACCGCTGAGATGCTGAATATATGTGGAGACCGTTGCCGGTCGCTATTGCGCCAATGACTGCATTTCTGTTCGGATTGCTGCGGTCGCGGAGCTGGCCGACTTCTTGCACATTGCGGGTGCAAAACAACTCTGGATAATGGGTGCTCTCAGAGCCCCTCGGCGAGGCCGAT
>JBCBTR010000113.1:0-6783 GCA_039818545.1 Pseudomonadota bacterium | reverse complement strand
CGAAATCCCTGACGGGGCCGCTTGTGAGCCTCGACACATCCGCTGGCTGGGAACAGATCGACGCGGTTCTGCAGGCCGGGTTTGGCGTCCACCTGCCAGCCCGCCCCCCCGAACGCGGTCAGGCGGCCCGGGACCGCCTCGCCCATGCCCGCACCCTTCTGGAAGAGCGAGCCGCGCCCGTTGCCCGCCGCATCGACCATACGATGGATCAGTCCGGAGCCGACCGCTCGCGCCTGCCCGACCGTCGCAAGGGCTACATCCAGAAAGCCACCGTGGGCGGTCACAAGGTGTATCTTCATACCGGCGAATTCGACGATGGCTCGCTTGGGGAGATCTTCCTCGACATGCACAAGGAGGGGGCGGCGTTCCGCTCCCTGATGAACAATTTTGCCATCGCGATCTCTATCGGCCTGCAATATGGCGTGCCGCTGGACGAATATGTCGACGCCTTCGTCTTCACGCGCTTCGAGCCAGCCGGCGATGTCACGGGCAATGACCGGATCACCAAGGCGACCTCGATTCTCGATTACATCTTTCGCGAACTGGCCGTCTCCTATCTGGGACGGGAAGATCTGGCCGAGATCGACGATCATGTCAGCCATGACGGCCTCGGTCGCGGCCTTGCCGATGGCACGCGCGACCCTGCCCCCTTCACCGAGGAAGCGGCGCAGATCATCTCGCGGGGCTTTTCCCGTGGCCAGTTGCCGGACAATATCGTGATCCTCGACAAGCGCCGTCAGGAGAAGGAAACCGAAGCGGAGGCCGAAGCCGCAGAAGAGGACAGCTCTCCAGACTATCTCGGCGAACCCTGCCCGGACTGCGGAAGCTTCACACTTTACGCCACGAGCGAAGACCAGGCCGAATGCGACACTTGCGGTGCGGAAACCCATCTCAGCGCGGGCTGACCTTCACTGCGACATCGTGAGGGTTGCGATAGCAGGGACCAGCGAGTTGGCCGATATTGGAGTAGAATATATGGCGTTACCTGAACTTGTAAGCTGGGACCTTGGAGCGGACGATCATCTCAGGGATGAGATGATAGGTGCAAACCGAGAGGTCGCAGTCATCCTTCATCTGTACATCCGCCTTAAGCGGACTGCGCCCCCCGACATGTTCTCGATTCAGATTGTGAGTCCCAACTTCGTCTCGCTTCCAGGTTGGAACTACATTCACAAGTCCATCGTCACAAACCAAGGTTTCGTTCCGGCTCAGCTCGCGGAGTCGATTGGACGCATCCTTGCGACGACGAATTTCGCCACTCCTGAACATGCACTAGAGCAACTCAGATCCATCTTTAACTGGGAGTTCGAGCATAACGCCGGACGTGATTTTGCCGATGCTCTTCAGCGGGCGGCGGATGCCGTCTAACTAGTTGCAGCGCCGCTGCGTTACCTATTGCTCCCCAGCAAGGCATATAGGACGATGCGTCGAGAGCTGACTGGGAAAGCCGTTCGTTAATGCACGTATTCATCCATGGCGTTCCGGATACGCCGCATATGTGGACGCCACTGATCGAGGCGCTTGAACTTGAAGACCATGAGTATGAAACGCCGGCCTTGCCGGGTTTCGTTGGTCCGCCGCCGATAGGATTTGGCTGCACCAAGGAAGAATACTCGGACTGGCTGATCAAGCGCGTTGAGCGGATCGTTGAGCAAACCGGCGCGCCTGTTCATCTGGTGGGTCATGACTGGGGCGCAATCCTCGCTTTGCGGATCGCTTCGCGCCGGCCTGAACTCTTCAAGACATGGGCCGTCGCCAATGCCCTGATCGACACCCAGTATGAAGGTCACCGGATGGCAAAGCTCTGGGCGACGCCGGTCATTGGGGAACTCGTCATGGTGCTCGGTCGAAACCAAACGCGGCTCGCGCAGGGCCTCACAGCCGCTGGCCTTCCTGAAGACATGGCAAAGCATGAAGCGACGCATTGGAAGCGCGATATGCGGAGTGCGATTCTGAAGCTCTACCGATCCGCCCGCGGCTTGCGTATTAACCCGGCTTGGGAAGACGATCTGGCAGACCTCCCAGAGCGCGGACTCGTTCTGTGGGGAGAGACCGATCCCTATGTCACGCTCGACGTGGCCGAAAGATTCGAAAAGCGATGGGGTTACCCCCTGCACATCGAGCGCGGCGCGGGCCACTGGGCAATCGTCAAGCGTGCGCCGTCCATTGCGGAACAATTGAAGAAACATTGGTCAGGACAAACGCAAGACGAGGCCCCGTATTCATGAGCCAGCCCGTCATCGAATTCTATTTCGACTGTTCCAGCCCATGGACGTATCTCGCCTTTCACAACGTTCAGCCGCTCGCGGCGAAGCTCGGCGTAGAGGTGGACTGGAAGCCGATCCTTGTCGGCGGAATCTTCAACACGGTGAACCCGAGCGTCTATGAGACGCGCAAGGCACCCGTCATGGCGAAGGCGCGCTACCACGCCAAGGACTTGAAAGACTGGACGCGGCATGCCGGCCTGAAGATCAAGATGCCGCCATCGGTCTTCCCGGTGAACAGCGTGAAAGTCATGCGGGCCTGCATCGTGCTGAAGCCGCAGGGAAAGCTCGTCGACTTCGCCCGGAACGCTTTCGAGATTTACTGGGGCGAGGACCAGGACATCAGTCAGGACGAGGTCATCGCGGACATCTGCAAGCGGTCTGGCGTGGAGGCCGCCCCGCTGTTCGAGGCCATTCAGGATCAGGCAATCAAGGATACGCTGAAAGCCAACACGCAGGCCGTGATGGATCGCGGCGGCTTTGGATCACCAACCATGTTCGTGGGCGACGACATGTATTTCGGTAATGACCGACTGGTGCTGGTGAAAGACGCCGTGGAGCGCGCGCGAGCCTAGAAAACGCGCGGGCGCTCTGTTTTCTCGACGTGTAGACCGCACTCGGATTTCTCCTGACCAGCCCAGCGCCCGGAACGAATGTCTGACGGATCCTCGGCCGGTTGCGTGCAGGGCCAGCAGCCAATCGAGGGATAGCCCTGCGCAACGAGCGGGTGGCGCGGCAGGTTCCGATGTTCGAACAGCAGGTCGATGTCATCCTGCGTCCAGTTCGCCAGCGGGTTCACTTTGAACCGGCCGTCGACGAATTCGAACACGGGCAGCGACAGGCGTGCGCCGCCATGGAAACGTTTGCGGCCCGTGACCCAAGCTTTGTAACCCTTCAGCGCCGGTCCAAGCGGGCGGACCTTGCGCAGCGCACAACACGCGTCAGGGTCGTTGCGCCAGAGATCAGCCTTCGGATCGAAGATGCGCTCTTCGGTCTTGTTTGGCGGGGTATCCTGAACATTGGTCAGACCGAGGCGCTCAATGAGGTCGGCCTTATAGTCCAGTGTTTGCGGGAAGTGCATGCCGGTTTCCAGAAACACGACCGGCAGGTTCGGGTCGACATCGGCGATCAGGGCCAGCATCGCCGCGCTCTCTGCGCCAAAGCTCGAGACATAAGTGATTTCTTCGGGCCACTCGCGGATCAGCGACGCGCGCAGAATGGTCTGAGCCGACGCATCGCGAAGCTCATTATTGAGGCGCTCAACGCGCAGCTCAGTGTCTTCGGCGGCGCGAACAAGCGTGTCGGTGTAAGGCATTGATCAGCTCTTGTGTCGCAGTGCGTGAACCGATGTCCGGTCGTCCGCCCCAGGTTGATAGACTGCCGAGTATTCACTCAGCGCTTCCATCACTGAATTTAGGTCTGCGCGGGCTGTCTCGTAAGCATCGAAGCCTGAACGGTTCATATAGAATATCTGATCACGAAGAACGTGCCCCACCGCGCGCAGCTCTCCCTCATACCCGTAGCGACGACGCAACAATTGCGCCTGCGAGTAGCCTCGCCCGTCGGTATATTTCGGGAAATCGACCTCTATCAGGGCTAAACGATCAAGAAACGGCTCCAGCGCGGCAGGATCATCCTCCGGCGAGAGACGCACACCGAGCTGCGTGTTCCGCGACAACAGCGTGTCGCCGTCCTGTGTCAGGCGCGCCAGAGTCACGCTGATACACCCGCCAGTACTCAGCTCATCCTCGTCGGAGACAAAGGTCCATGTGTCTTCGGCTTCGGTGCCATCCTTAATCAGCGGCATAGATCGCCTCCTTGAATGGCTCGTGGCCAATGCGCTCCAGCGCATCGATAAAGCGCTCCTCGCTCGATGTCCTGAGATCGCGATACGTATCCACGATACGCTTGACCGCGCCGGGCACGTCGTCGGCCTTCAGGCCCGGCCCGGCGATATCGCCGACCACCGCCTTCTCATCGGCCCGTCCGCCAAGCGTGATCTGGTAGAATTCCTCACCCTTCTTATCGACGCCGAGCACGCCGATATGCCCGACATGGTGATGTCCGCAGGCATTGATGCAGCCTGAGATATTGATGTGTAGTTTGCCGATATCGGCTTCGTAGTCCGGGTCCTTGAAGACCTCCTGAATGGCCTGCCCAACCGGAATAGAGCGCGCATTGGCGAGATTGCAGTAATCGAGCCCCGGACAAACGATCATGTCCGTGATCCGGCTCTCATTCGGCGTAGCGAGCCCTGCCGCATCCAACTCCCGATAGACATCGTAGAGATCATCCAGCGCGACATGTGCCAGAACGAGGTTTTGTGCATGCGTCACGCGGATATCGTCGAAAGCATATGTTTCGGCGAGATGAGCGGCCACCATCATCTGCGCATCGGTCGCGTCGCCGGGAACGCCGCCAACAGGCTTCAGTGAAATCGTCACCGAGGCATAGCCGGGCACCTTGTGCGGATGCAGGTTTGCCTCCGCCCATCGCGCAAAGGCCGGGTCGGCTGCCCTGGCACGTTCAAACCCTTTCGAAACCGCGGGTTTGTCCGCGAATTCAGGCGGCGCGAAATAGGCATTCACGCGCTCAATCTCATCCTCCGGCAGGTCGATTTTCTCGTGGCTGCGTTGGGCGGCATATTCTTCGTTGACCTGACGAGTGAACGCTTCATGGCCGAGTTCGGCCACGAGGATCTTGATCCGTGCCTTGTACTTATTGTCCCGGCGGCCGTGGCGGTTGTAGACGCGCATAATCGCTTCGAGATAGTCGAGGATTTCGGTCTCCGGCACGAAGTCGTTGACGAGGGCAGCGATATGCGGCGTGCGCCCCTGCCCGCCACCGACCAGGACTTCAAACCCCGTCACGCCATCCTTTTCCCGGATATGCAGCCCGATATCGTGCACGCGGATCGCGGCGCGGTCATGCTCGGCGGCCGTGACGGCGATCTTGAACTTGCGGGGCAGGAAGGCGAATTCCGGATGGAAGGTCGACCACTGACGGATGATCTCACACCATGGACGCGGGTCCATCAGCTCATCGGCCGCCGCGCCGGCGAAATGGTCGGACGTCACGTTCCGAATGCAGTTGCCGGAGGTCTGGATGGCGTGCATCTCAACCTCGGCGAGGCTTTCGAGAATGTCGGGAATATCCTTCAGGCCGACCCAGTTGAACTGGATGTTCTGCCGGGTGGTAAAGTGCCCATAGCCCCGGTCATAGTCCCGCGCGACCACAGCCAGCCGCCGCAACTGACGCGATGACAGCTGCCCGTACGGAATTGCCACGCGCAGCATATAGGCGTGCAGTTGCAGGTAGACACCGTTCTGGAGCCGCAGCGGCTTGAACTCGTCTTCCAGAATCTCGCCGGACAGGCGGCGATCCACCTGTCCACGAAACTGATCCACGCGCTCTTTCACAATGCGCGCGTCAAACTCATCATATCGATACATCAGGCAGCCTCTCGGGCATGGGGAATTCCAATGGCGGCTTCGGTCCGGCTCACCCAGCGCTCGACAGCAGGGAACTCGGACAGGTCGAACCCGCCCTCATGGGCAAGCCGCGTATAGGCGACTAGCGCAATATCGGCGAGCGTAAGCGCGTCGCCGACCAGCCATTCGGTGTAAGTCAGCTGAAGCTCCATCACACCGAGTGCACGGCGACCCTTGGCCAGCAGGGACGGATCGATCTCATCGTCGGCCTTCTTCAGGTAGTGTTTCTGAAAACGGCGCACCGCGACGGCGGTCTCATGGCTGTACTGCTCCCAGAACAGCCAGCTCATCATCTGCGCGCGGCGGAACGTGCCGGATGGCACAAGGTCGCTTCCTGCTTCCTCAGCGAGGTAGAGCATGATCGCGTTCGACTGCGGCAGCACCCGCCCGTCCGGCCAGCGCGCCAGTGGCACCTGCCCAACCGGATTCAGGGACAGGAAGTCCTCTGACTGCGTGCCGCCATTCAGGATATCGACCTCGACCCAGTCATAGTCGATGCCGAGCAGATCGGCGGTCCATTTCGGTTTCATGCAATTGCCAGAAATCGAGTCGCCATAGAGCGTGAGTTTCGAGATCTCGCGGCGCGGCATCAGCTGACCCCCCGGTGAAATTCAGGGTGCGTTGTCGGGCCGACGGCGCGGATCGTCTCGCGCAAGGTCTCTCGCCCGGATATCTCTGCGCTTTCGGTCACTTCCATGAAGTACGGATCGGTAATCGCGCCTTCATCGGCCAGCGCGGCCGCAAGGCGGGCTTCTGCCTCCTCGCCCGAAAAGACGCCCAGATCGGACGGGTCATCTGACCAGCCACCGTCTGCGGTCATCCAGATCACCTTCCCCGTCGCGGTTTCCCACGCAGTGACGGCCTTTGGCACTTCAGGCTTCAATTTCGGTCGAACAGATGTCATGCGACAGCCTCTATTGCGAGATCGGCAAGCGCTTCAGCGGGGGGTCAGCTGATGCCGCGCCGCGAGATCTCGAAACTCACGCTCTATGGCGACTCGATTTCTGGCAATTGCATGAAACCGAAAT
>JBCBTR010000112.1:0-6871 GCA_039818545.1 Pseudomonadota bacterium | reverse complement strand
AGCGCGGGCCGC
Organism: Pseudomonadota bacterium; assembly: GCA_039818545.1. Lineage (GTDB taxonomy): Bacteria > Pseudomonadota > Alphaproteobacteria > Caulobacterales > Hyphomonadaceae > JANQQC01. The sequence continues at coordinate 6,859 of JBCBTR010000112.1, read as the reverse complement.
GGCCAGACCGTCCAGATCGGCGTCCGTGCCGCCTTGAAGCGCCTCGTTCCTGGCCTCCTGCCGGATTTGCCGGGCAATATCGTCCCGAAGATCGTCCGACTGAGGGGCTTTTAACATGCTTGAGGTCCAGAATCTGCGACGATTCTTCCCTAACGCGAGCTTGTCGCCTCAGCAATGTTGATCTGACATCAGAGAAAGCGGACCCGTCGAACGGGGACATGTTCGACGGGTCCAACAGGCCATACCGCAGGCTGGGTGGGGGGACGCACGCGGAAGGCCCGAACTGTATATTCCATTACACAAGGCGAAGCGGCAAGGCCGATCAGCTCATGTCGAGGTTTCAAATATCTAACAACTCGATTGCTCTCAGGAGTTGCAATACGTTCAACAGAATGCGCGTCAAGGGCTTGCACCTTAAACGCGTTTTTTTCCGTCCGGGTTTCCGTCGGCGGAAAGGAGGATCGCGATCCATCGCGTGGCCGGTGACTGGGCGAACATAACCATCATCAGAACGGTCAGCGGAGCGGACAAAAACATGCCCGGAATGCCCCAGATCGCGCCCCAGATGGCGAGCGCGAGCAGCACGATCAGGGAGGAGAGATTCAGGGACTCGCCCATCATGCGCGGTTGCAGGAAGTTCCCGATCGCAAACTGCCAGAAACTAACGCCCGCAAAAACGATCAGGGCATAGATGTAAGCGTCGCGCGGGTCTGCCCCGGGAACCCAGGCAGGGACTTCGGGTTGCACGAGCGCGAAGAGAGGCGGCACGAGCGCGGCCACGATAGAGCCGATCGTCGGGATATAGTTGAGCACAAAGATCAGCGCGGCGAGAAACAGCGCGTTCTCAACGTCGAGCGCCAGCAGCGTGACATAGGTCAGCGCGGTGATCAGGGCCGAGATGACGGTCTGGGTCCAGAGATAGGTTTCAATGCCGCGCCGGGCCGCATCGCCCACATCGCGGACCTGATCCCGCTCTTCAGATGTACCGAAAATGGCATCGAGCTTTTCCGGCCAGGCCGACTGGGCGAGGAACAGGAAGCCGATATAGATCAGGATCAGCACGATATCGCCCGACAGGTCGCCGGTTGCATTGGCGATTGTGGCGAGGAAGCGCTGGCCGCCTTCATTGAAGACGAGTTCCGTCAGCGTCGGGGCCTCGCCCATGCCGATCTGGTTGTAGACGTCAGAGATGAGCGCATTGATCTTGCGTTCATAGGAGACCGACTGGGAGCCGAACTCGGAGATGCCGCGCGCCAGAAGCACGATGAATCCGAAGAAGCCGCCAATCACGGTGAGGATAGCGATGGCGCGTGCCACGCTGCGTTTCAGCAGCTTCGAGCGTTCATCAATGATCCGCGCGAAACCTTCCATGACGAGGAACAGGAACACGGCGAGGGCAAAGGGCGCGAGGATTTCGCGGCCGAAATAGAGCAGGGCAATGATCACGCCGGTGGCGATCACCCAGATGCCGGATTTCGCGTTCACGTCCATGGTGCGTCCTGAAATGACCCCACGCGAAGGTGGCGGTAGCCTTCAGGCCGGTCAACCCGGTGACAGCGGCGGGCTTGCTCAGGCCGCGATTGCCGCTAGCTTCGCGCCGAACCACACCGGAGGCTGTCTTGAGCGAATCCATTTTCATTGGCGGCGGCGGGCCCGAACAGAACGAGGCGCAGGTGCTGCGCCTTGATCGCGCGAACCGGCATGGCCTCGTGGCCGGTGCAACCGGCACCGGCAAGACGGTCACCCTGCAAATCCTCGCCGAAGGGTTTTCAGACAATGGCGTGCCGGTGTTCTGCGCCGATGTGAAGGGCGACCTGTCCGGCATCTCGCAATCTGGCGACCCCGCCCACAAGCTGCACGACAAGCTGATCTCCCGGGCTGAGAAAATCGCCTTCGAAGATTATGACTACGCTGCCTCCCCGACTGTGTTCTGGGATGTGTTCGGCGAGCAGGGCCATCCTGTGCGTACGACGATTTCAGAGATGGGGCCGCTATTGCTCGCCCGGCTGATGGACCTGTCGGAAGCGCAGGAAGGCGTGCTGACCATCGCGTTTGAATATGCAGACGACAACGACCTGCTGCTGCTCGACCTGAAAGACCTGCGCAAACTGCTCACCTTTATGGGCGACAAGGAAGTGCGCGCCGAGGTCTCCCGCACCTATGGCAATGTCGCGTCGGCCTCTCTTGGTGCGGTCCAGCGCCGCCTGCTCGTGTTGGAGCGGGAAGGGGCCGAGGAGTTCTTCGGTGAGCCGGCGCTGAAGCTGCAGGACCTGATGCGCACCACGCGCGACGGGCGTGGCATCGTGAATGTCCTCGACTCAACAAAGCTCATCAACTCGCCGCGGCTCTATTCCACCTTCCTGTTATGGCTGCTCTCGGAACTCTTCGAGGAACTGCCGGAAGTTGGCGATCCGGATAAACCCAAGCTCGTCTTCTTCTTCGATGAGGCGCACCTTCTGTTCAACGATGCCCCGCGCGCGCTGCTTGAGAAGATCGAACAGGTGGTTCGCCTGATCCGGTCCAAGGGCGTCGGTGTGTTCTTCGTCACCCAGAATCCGAGAGACCTGCCTGACAGTGTGCTCGCCCAGCTCGGTAATCGCATCCAGCATGCCCTGAGGGCTTATACCCCGTCTGAGCGCAAAGGCGTGCGGGCGGCCGCCGACTCCTTCCGGGAAAACGAAGCGTTCGATACTGAAGAGGTGATCACGCAACTCGGCACCGGCGAAGCGCTGGTCTCGATGCTGGATGATGACAGCGCGCCGGGCGTGGTCCAGCGCACGCTGATCCGTCCACCATCCTCCCGGCTCGGCCCGGCCACCGATACAGAGCGCCGCGCCGTGATCTCCGATAGCCCGGTGCTTGGTCAGTATGACGACGCGCTCGACCGGGAGTCGGCTTACGAGCTTCTGATGGAGCGCGAGGAGGAAGCAGCCGAAGCGGCAGAGAAGCTCGCCAAGGAAGAAGAGCGCGCCAAGCGCGATGCTGAAAAGGTGAAGAAGCGCAAATCGTCAAAGTCGCGCCGGCAGACGCCGACAGAAGCGGCAACGAAATCCTTCCTGCGCACCGCAGGGCGGGAACTTGGCCGCTATGTGATCCGCGGAATTATGGGTGGGCGTCGGCGCTAGGCTGTATCTCGCGACAGGCAGACCGGTGCGAGCAGGCCGAGCGGAATGCCGGTCAGCGCCATCAGCATGGCCTTGTCCGCGGCAAAGGTCCCATTCTGGTACGCTGTCCCTGCAAGCGCTATGAACAGGAAGATGACGCCGAATCCAATCGCGTCTTCAAAGGTTGTGCGGCGGAAGAGAACAGAAAAAGCCATACAGGGCAGTCTACAAGAAGCGTGCCAGCGAGCGGTTAACCCTGTTGGCAGATCGTTGCATAGGACAGGCGCATCGAACGGGGCGCGAACGACAGGCGACGCTCAACATATTGGACGTCGCCGCAGGCCGGAGCCGGCGATTTCGCTCCGCGCGTGAGGCTGATCTCGTAATAGGTTGAGCCGCTGGGAATGTTCTCTTTGCGCACGAGCTGCGTGTTCTCTCCGGCGAATGGCGTCACGAGATGGCCTGGCCATGCGGTGTAGATCACGGGGGTCTCAGAGGATGCGGTATCTGCAGCGTCGCGCAGCGGGCCTGCCGCTTCGCGAAGAGAGTATCCCCAATAGTCGGTGTCGAAGGTCTCCTCCGAGACAAAGAACCGCGCCGGCTCGTTGAAGTAGACATAGTTGAACGGGAACAGCCGGAGATTGTCGACGACGAAGAGCGCCAGAGACGCGTAGGCGGCAATGCGGAACGCCCTGAAGGCTGCCGGGTGTTTGCGGGCGAGCCTGTCGGCGAGGAAAGCGATCATCAGGATGAAGCAGGGCACAACGAACAGGATGTGGCGAATGCCATCGTAAAGCGTTGAGTTCATCGCCGAGAGCACGATGAGCGGCAGGACGCCCGCAAGGACAACATGTCTCTGAAACGTGTTCCCGCGCCAGACCAGCATCGCTGCGGCGAGTGGGGTCAGGAGGAGGACGAGCAGCGGAAGCCGGACTGCGAACCATTGGGCGAGATAGGACAGGGTCGACCAGTCCGCGCTGGTCGCTTGTATGCATGCGCCCATCGTGAGGGTGCAGCCGCTCCAGCCATGCTGGCTCATATAGGCGATGTTCCATTGCAGGTATTCGATGGGGTCGCGCCAGCTCGCCGGTGTGAAGGCGTAGATGCAGAAGAGCACAGCGAACCCTGCGAGCACGCTTTCGCGCAGACGAACACGCGTCTTGTCCCGGTCTCCTAGGATCGCCCAGAGGAGCAGAAGGTATTGCGGGATCAGCAAGGGAATGGCGGCGAGCCGAACCGTCCCCGCGCCGACAGTTGCGATGGCGAGAAGGATCAGGCCTTTCCGAAACGCGCCCGGCCGATCCTGAAGCGCTTCACGTGCCCCGAAGAAGGCGAGCATGTAGAAGAAGGCCTGTGGCAGATCCTTGAAGTTGAAAAAGCCGTGACCGAGCCAGGTCGGGTAGGTGAGCAGCAGGAGCGCGGCGATTGTCGCGATTTCGGGGCGGTCGGTTTCGCGTTTGACGATCAGATAGACCAGCCAGACCGTGGCGAGCGCCCAGGCAAATGCGCTGGCATGCAGCAGGGTCCGGAACAGGCTTCGCTCGCTGCTCTCGTCCAGCCCCAGCAGGTTTCCGGTTCCCGCTGCGATTGCTGATGCGGGACCCATCGTGATGAGGCCGTAATATTCAAGGTCGCGGTTGATGTCGTGAAACGACCTTGATGTGTCTCCGGTCAGGACTTCCCCGGCATAGCGGACATGATCGTCATGGCCGATGCGGTGCATCTGTTCGTCCCATGCTTCTCCGCCAAACAGTTGGGACAGGGCGAAGGCGAGCGCGAGCATCGCGGCGAGTGCGGGCAGACGGAAGCGAGCCAGCGCCCTGAGCTGAAGCATCGATCTGTCCTGTTCCAGAAGCTGGCGCATGGGGGAAACTACCAGCCCGACCTTAAACAAGTCCTGCCGCGCTCTGTCCTAAGGTAAGACTTTCCTATTCCCCGGCCTTCCGGCTACACTGTTGGGGAAAAAGGAGATCGCGCCATGAAAGAATATCTGCAGTTTTACATCAACGGTGAGTGGGTCGACCCGGTCGAGCCGCGCACCATGGACATTGAAAACCCGGCCACCGAGGAAGCATTCGCGAAAATCTCCATCGGCTCCAGCGCCGATGTCGACAAGGCCGTCGCTGCTGCGAAGAAGGCGTTCCCGTCTTTCTCCGAAACCAGCGTCGAGTATCGCGCGCAGCTGCTCGACAAGATCACGGCCGGCATTCAGGCCCGCTCGGGAGAGCTGGCCGAAGCGATCTCCAGCGAAATGGGCGCGCCGGGCTGGCTCGCCAATGCCGCTCAGGTGCCCGCCGGCATGGGCCACTTTGCAACGACAGCCGCGATCCTTCGCAACTACCAGTTCGAAGAAATGAAGGGCTCCACGCTGCTGCGCAAAGAGCCGATCGGCGTTTGCGGCTTCATCACGCCGTGGAACTGGCCGCTGAATCAGATCGCCTGCAAGGTCGCCCCGGCGATTGCCGCGGGCTGCACCATGGTGCTGAAACCGTCCGAAATCGCGCCGCTCGATGCGATGATCCTCACCGAGATCATGCATGAGGCCGGCGTGCCGGCGGGCGTGTTCAACCTCGTCAATGGCGACGGACCGGGCGTCGGTTCCTCGCTGTCGGCGCATCCGGATGTCGACATGATGAGCTTTACCGGCTCCACCCGCGCAGGCGTGCTTGTGGCTCAGGCTGCCGCGCCCACCGTGAAGCGCGTCGCTCAGGAGCTTGGCGGCAAGTCGCCGAACATCGTGCTTCCGTCTGCCGATCTGAAAACCGCAGTCGGTGGCGGCGTCATGCACATGATGAACAATACCGGCCAGTCCTGTAATGCGCCGTCGCGCATGTTCGTCCAGAAAGACCAGCAGGACGAAGCTATCGCGATTGCCAAGGCGACCGCTGAATCCGTGCAGGTTGCCGGCGGCATGGATGCGCCGAAAGGCGCGATCGGTCCGATCTCCAATGCCAACCAGTACCAGAAGGTGCAGGACCTCATTCAGGCCGGCATCGACGAAGGCGCGACCCTCGTGGCCGGCGGCACGGGCCGTCCGGATGGCCTCAATCAGGGCTATTTCGCCAAGCCGACCGTGTTCGCGAATGTCACCAATGACATGACCATCGCACGCGAGGAAGTCTTCGGGCCGGTGCTCTGCATCCTGCCTTATGACGATGTCGAGGACGCCATCGAGATGGCCAACGACACCGAGTACGGCCTTGCCGGCTATGTGCAGGGTGCAGACGACGAAGCCCGCGCCGTAGCCAACCGCATCCGCGCTGGCCAGGTCGCCATCAATGGCAGCTCGCCAGACTTCACCGCGCCGTTCGGCGGGTTCAAACAGTCCGGCAATGGCCGCGAATGGGGCGAGCATGGCTTTGAGGAATTCCTCGAAGTGAAAGCCGTGCTTGGCGCTGCAGCGGCTTAAGGCGGACTGAATTCATTGCGAAGAAGGCGGGGCAGGGATGCTCCGCCTTTTTTGTTTTTGCTCGCGGCTGTTTCGCGCTGACGCGCGAGCCGCTGCGGCTTGGTTTGGTTTGATCCCCGCTTCGCGATGGATCGGGCTCAAGGCTGTGCCTTGCTTGTGTTCGCTACGCTCATGCTGACTGTGGGTTTGTAGCTGTTGGTCTGATCTCCTTCGTATCTTTCTGTCTGGCGTCACCCTCGACGGGCGGAGCCCGTCTGAGGGCCCATCTCGGAGCCTCGCCTCCCCGTGCGGGCGGCACTCGTCAGAGCTGGGCCCTCAGACCGCTGCGCGGTCGAGGGTGACGCGT
>JBCBTR010000111.1:0-6935 GCA_039818545.1 Pseudomonadota bacterium | reverse complement strand
GCTATCGTCGGGCTGCGGGTTCAGGACACAGACCTGAAAGGTCATCGTATTGATGCGATCGTCAGCAGCGGCAGCCAGCGTTGAGGCGAGTGTTGCCGTGGTGATGCCGCCCGACCAAGGAACACGCACACTGGCACCTCCAGGACTATGTCGACAGTCTCATTCAGGCGATGGAAGTGATCCGCAAGATCACCGGCAACGACAAGGTCAATGTGTCTGGGGCCTGCTCGGGCGGCATCACCACGGCAACACTCGCCTCAACGCTGGCTGCCGCTGCTGACGATCGCATCAATACGATGACCTTTCAGGTCTGTGTCCTGAACCCGCAGCCCGACGATAGCGATATCGGACAGATGGCGTCGGACAACTCGCTTGAGATTGCCCGAAACATGTCGAAGCGGCAGGGCATCCTGAAGGGCGATGATCTTGCGCGGATGTTCGCGTGGATGCGCCCGAATGATCTCGTCTGGAACTATGTCGTCAACAATTACCTGATGGGTGAAGATCCGCCGCCATATGACGTGCTCTTCTGGAACAATGACACGACGAACCTGCCCGCAGGTCTTCATTCGGACTATCTGGACTTCGCGCTGCACCAGCCCTTCGACAAACCCGCCGAAGTCGAGATTGCCGGGCACATGGCGGACCTCACAAAGATCGACTGCGATATCTTCATCACTGCCGGCCTGACCGATCACATCACGCCGTGGAAAGCCTGTTATCGCACCACGCAACTGACCGGTTCGAAGGACGTGACCTTCATCCTGTCGTCCAGCGGTCACCTGCAATCTCTCATCAATCCGCCCGGGAACCCCAAGGCGAAGTTTTTCCAGAACAGCAAGATCGCCGACACCGCAGAAGCCTGGCTTGCCGGTGCTGAGGAAACCGCTGGCTCATGGTGGCCGACATGGGCAGAGTGGCTGAAAGTCCGGTCGGGGTCGTTGAAAAACGCGCCAAAGTCGACTGGATCCAAAGCGTTCCCGGCGCTCTACGACTCGCCCGGCCGCTACGTATTCAACGAGTAAGGGCTGGGGCCTTCCGCGCGTTGAGAAGGACAGGAGGCTTGAATGGCCAGAGCAAAACCGAACGAATCGGATCGCCCGCAAATCACCATGGAGACGGTGAGCGGGCAGACCTTCCGCACGGCGTATTGGCCCGCTGAGAAAAATCTCGGCAAGCGCCCGCTCCTGTTTTTCAACGGCATTGGCGCAAATCTCGAACTGGCCTTCGGCCTCGGTGAGATCATCCGGGATCGGGACATCATCACCTTCGATGTTCCCGGTGTCGGCGAGTCACCACCGACAACGCTCCCCTACCGGCCATGGATCCTCTGCCGTTGGGCCCGTCAGTTGCTGGACCTCTACGGCATGGACGATGTCGATGTGATGGGCGTCTCGTGGGGTGGTGCGGTCGCACAGCAGTTTGCGTTCCAGTATCGCAATCGTGTCGGCAAGCTGATCCTCGCGGCAACGACGGCAGGCATGACCATGGTGCCGGGCAAGATCGCGTCCATCTCCAAGATGCGGGACCCGCGCCGCTATACCGATCCGGAATTCATGCGTGATAACTTTGCGACCCTTTACGGTGATGAAGTCACAGAAGGTGGCGGCGTCACTCATGTCTCCTCGCTGCGCCCGCCACATCCCAAGGGTTATGCCTACCAGCTGCTCGCTTTCCTCGGTTGGTCGAGCCTGCCCTTCATTCGGTTCCTGCGGATGCCGACGCTTGTCCTCGCCGGCGATAAAGATCAGATCGTGCCCATTGCCAACGCCCACATTCTCAATTTCGCATTGCCCAATTCACGCATGCACGTGATTGAAGATGGAGGGCATCTGTTCCTCGTCACGAAAGCGCAGGACTGCCTGCCGCAAATCATCGACTTCCTCGATGAACCGGACGAGGTCGAGCTCGATATCACGGCAACGGAAGCGGCCTGAGCGAGAGCGTGCAGGGTGACCACCCTATCAAAACGCAGCTTCTTGACAGCGCTGTCATTTGTTCTAAAAAGCGCAAGGGCTGACAGGATCACGTTATGGCGGAATTCATTCCCGTCGAGTCGTTCGACATCGTCATTTTTGGCGGCACGGGTGACCTGTCGCGCCGCAAATTGTTGCCGGCCTTGTTCCACCGCTATTGCGATGCACAGATTCCGGACGATAGCCGCATCATCGGCTCCGCTCGTAGCGAGATGGACACCGAGACGTTTCGCAAGTTCGCTCGCGAGGCCTGCGAAAAAGCGACCGGCGACCGGTTCGACACGAAGAACTGGTCATCTTTCGAAAAACTGCTCGATTACCAGACCATGGACGCTACCGCGCCGGATGCGGACTGGGACGGGCTGAAATCCAAGATTTCCGATGGCCGTAGCCGTCCGCATGTTTTCTATCTCGCGACAGCGCCGGGCCTGTATGTGCCGGTCTGTGAGGCACTTGGAAAAGCAGGTCTTGCTGAGGAGCCGGCCCGCGTTGTGCTCGAAAAGCCGATCGGAACGGATCTTGAATCTGCCAGGGCGATCAATGATGGCGTCTGCGCGGTGTTCAACGAACCGCAGGTCTATCGGATCGATCATTATCTCGGCAAAGAGACGGTCCAGAACCTTATGGTTCTGCGTTTCGCGAACACCTTGTTCGAACCGATCTGGTCGAGGGCGGCAGTTGATCACGTACAGATTACGGTGGCTGAGCGTCTCGGTCTGGAAGGCCGCGCCGACTATTACGACAAATCCGGCGCGCTTCGGGACATGGTGCAGAATCACATCCTCCAGCTGCTTTGTCTGACCGCGATGGAGCCGCCCAATACACTTGAGGGCGATGATATTCGCACCGAGAAGATCAAAGTGCTGCGCGCGCTGAAGCCTGTATCGTCGAAGAATGTAAACCGCCATACGGTTCGTGCGCAGTATACGGCGGGGCTCGTTGATGGTCAGGCGGTCAAAGGCTACGCCGACGAACTCAGCGGCGAAGAGCCGAGTGAGACTGAGACGTTTGTTGCTGTGAAGGCCGAGATCGAGAACTGGCGCTGGGCTGGCGTGCCGTTCTATCTGCGCACCGGCAAGCGCATGGATTCCAAACGCTCCGAAATCGTCATCCAGTTCAAGCCAACCCCGCATCCTCTCTTTGGCGAAGAGAATGGCGGCGCGAACCGGCTGGTCATCCGGCTTCAGCCTGATGAAGCCGTACGCCTCTTCGTACAGATCAAGGAGCCCGGTCCAGGCGGCCTGCGCATTAAGTCCCGGCCCCTTAACCTGGCTTATGCGGAGAACTTCGAGCTTCGCTACCCGGATGCCTATGAACGACTTCTCATGGACGTCGTGCGGGGCAATCTTTCTCTATTCATGCGGCGCGACGAGGTCGAGGCGGCATGGAGCTGGGTCGATCACCTCATAGCGGCATGGGCCGATAGCGAGACTCCCCTTGAGACGTATCAGGCCGGCTCAAATGGGCCGCTTTCATCGGCGATGCTGATGGACCGGGACGATCGCGCCTGGGTCGAAGAGGCCTGACATGGAGCGCGCCTTTACCCTCACGGAGTTCGGCGCGCGCGAGACAGCCTCGAATGCAATGGCAGTCATGCTTGCCCGGACGCTCGCTGACGCGATCGAAGCCAAGGGCAAGGCAAGCCTGATGGTGTCCGGCGGATCCACACCTGGACCGGCCTACAAATCGCTCTCGCACTGCGAGCTGGACTGGGCGTCGGTGACTATTGGTCTTGTCGATGAACGTTGGGTCCCACCCTGCGATCCGGCCTCCAACGAAAGGCTCGTGCGCGAGACATTGTTGCAGGATCGAGCCAGCGCCGCAGCATTCCTGTCTATGAAGACAGATGATCCGGTGCCCTCGATCGCAGTCGCCGCGGTCGCCGCGCGATACGCCACAGCACTCGATTTCGATGCGATCACACTTGGCATGGGCCCAGACGGTCACACCGCGTCATGGTTTCCCGGCGCGAAGGGTGCCGCGGAGGCGATGTCACCCCAGAACCGGCAAATGGTTGCAGCGATCAATGCCGACGAGTCGGAGGTGGCGGGCGAGCATGCGCTTCGGATCACACTGACGGCGACCGCCATCAACACAGCGAGCGTGGCTTGCCTCCTGCTCTTTGGCGATGACAAGCGCCGTGTGTTTGAGGCGGCTGCGGCTGCGTCCTTCGATGAGACAGGCTTTCCAGTGTCGCAGGCCATAACAGACCTGAGCGATCGACTTCATGTATATTGGGCCCCATGAGCATGAGCGAAATGAACCCCGTTATCACCGAAATCACAGCCCGCATCGAGGAGCGCTCCGCGGAAAGCCGGGCGGCTTATCTCGAAATGATCCGCGGGCGAAAGCCCGATGGTTACGCCCGGAAAAAGCTGACTGAAGGCAATCTCGCTCATGCATCTGCGGGATGCGCTGTCATCGACAAGGTTCAGCTTCTGGGAGATGGCTGGCCCAATATTGGTATCGTGACCGCCTATAATGACATGCTGTCGGCCCATGCCCCGTTCGAAGACTATCCCCAGCTCATTCGCGAAGCTGCGCGAGAGGTGAATGCTACGGCGCAGGTCGCCGGTGGCGTTCCCGCCATGTGCGATGGTGTCACGCAAGGTCAGGACGGCATGGAGCTGTCGCTGTTCTCGCGGGACGTAATTGCCATGGCATCGGCTGTAGCCCTCAGTCACGACGTCTTCGACGCGGCGCTGCATATGGGCGTTTGTGACAAGATCGTTCCCGGGCTGGTCATCGCAGCTCTGCGGTTTGGATGGTTACCTTCAGTGTTCGTGCCCGCAGGGCCGATGCCAAGCGGGCTGCCGAATCCTGAGAAAGTCCGCGTCCGGCAGGAATTTGCCATGGGTAAGGTCGGGCGTGACGAGCTGTTGAAGGCAGAGGCCGAAAGCTATCACAGCCCCGGCACCTGCACGTTCTACGGCACGGCGAACTCCAACCAGATGCTGATGGAAGTCATGGGGCTCCATTTGCCCGGCGCAGCCTTCGTCAATCCGGGTACGGACTTGCGAACCGCGCTGACCAAGGCTGCCGCGAAGCAGGCCGTCGCAATGTCCGTAAATGGCACCTACACCCCGGCTGGCGAAATGATCGACGCTCGCTCCGTCGTCAACGCGATTGTCGGGCTGATGGCGACAGGCGGCTCCACAAATCACGCACTCCATATTCCGGCTATGGCTGCGGCGGCCGGGTTTGAAGTGACGTTGGAAGACCTTGCTGATGTCAGCGCCGTCACGCCGTTGCTCTGCCGCATCTATCCGAATGGTCCCGCTGACGTGAACCATTTCCACGCTGCTGGTGGTATGGGTTTCCTGATCCGCGAACTGATATCGCTCGGCCTTCTCGATGGCGATGCACAGGGCGTGAGCGGCCCTCTGCGGCTTTACGCTCAGGAGCCATGGCTGAATGAAGGCGAGCTGCAATGGCGCGAGGCACCTGATGTGAGCCGGGACCTCGATATCCTGCGCCCAGCCTCCGATCCATTTCAGGCAGACGGCGGCTTGCGGATGATCGACGGCCCGCTTGGGCGCGGTGTCAGTAAGGTCTCCGCAGTCAAGCCTGAACACCGCGTCGTTGAAGCCCCCGCGCGGGTCTTCGACAGTCAGGCCGCTTTCAAGCAGGCGTTCGACGCCGGAGAGCTGGAGCGCGATTTCATCACTGTGCTTCGCTTTCAGGGACCCGCCGCGAATGGGATGCCGGAGCTGCACAGCATATCCCCACCGCTCGGCGCACTTCAGGACAAAGGATTTAAGGTCGCTCTCGTCACCGATGGACGCATGTCCGGGGCGAGCGGCAAGATTCCATCGGCTATCCACATCGGTCCTGAAGCCGCGCGCGGTGGGTCGATCGCCAGGGTGCAGGATGGAGACATGCTCCGACTCGACACAGACACAGGCCAACTCGAAGTCCATGTCGACGCTGCCGAATTCGACGCCCGCGACCCAGCACCATTCCGACCCAATGACGGCCAGAGTGGCCTCGGACGGGAACTCTTCTCGGCCTTTCGCAACAATGCCAGCGGCTCGGATGCAGGTGGCAGCCTGTTTAGCCTGCTCGGCAAGGCGGGCGCACAATGACGGCGTTGGTCGTTGGAGATGTCGGTGGCACCAGCGCCCGGTTTGGCATAGCCCAATTGGTGGATGGCGTTCCACATGTCGAGGCGTTCAGGAAAGTGCCGGGAGATGATTTTGGCCGCTTTTCCGAGGCCCTCGAGGCTTATCTGAAAGAAACCGGTGCCGCGCCGCGACACGGCCTGTTCGCGCTGGCGGGTCCGGTAATCAATGGCGGGGTATCTCTCGTCAATCGTCCGGAATGGCCAGCGATCGAGAGCGCGAAGATCGCCAGGCAGTTCGGCCTCGCCTCGGTCTCTCTGGTCAACGATTTCGCCGCGATGGCACGCAGTGTTCCAGCCCTCCCGGACAAGGCGTTTCTTGAAGTGCTGCCGGGCGTCGGCCAACCCGGCCATCCGGTCCTTGTTGCCGGTCCCGGAACCGGCTTCGGCGTTGCGACGATCCTGCCAGACGGGCAGGGTTGGCGCGTTGTCAGCGGTGAGGGCGGGCACAGCGCCTATGCGCCCCGCACCGCAAAGGAGTTCGCAGTCGTCGAAGCGCTCCGCAAACTCGGCCACGAATATGTCTCCAATGAGCTGATGTTGTCCGGATCTTCTTTCGACGATGTGCACCAGGCCGTCTGTGATGTGCATGGCCAGCCATATGAACCGCTATCACCTCAGGCCGTTCTCGACTGCGCCGACACAGATGATCCTGTTTGCCGCGATATCTGTCTGCTGCGTGCGTGTGGAACGCTCGGCGCTGCGGGGGACTTCACTCTTGCTAATGGCGCGAGGGGCGGGGTCGTCATCGCGGGCGGCGTGGCCCAGCGCCTGAGGACGTATATCGCGTCAGAACGCGGACCTCGATTAAGGAACCGGCTCGTCGCTTCTTCTGACGC
>JBCBTR010000110.1:0-7043 GCA_039818545.1 Pseudomonadota bacterium | reverse complement strand
GGTTTGCCAGGCCCCCGTCTTGGTCTTCTTGCCGCCCTCTATGCTCATCTCGTCATAGAGGATTTCGCCAATCTGCTTGGGGCTACCGATGTTGAATTCGCGGCCCGCCTGTTCATGCGCCTCGGCTTCCAGCGCCGCCATGCGTTGGGCAAAATCCGATGACAGCCGGGACAACGTATCGTGATCGACCTTGATCCCATTGCGCTCCATTGCGGCAATGACCGGGACAAGCGGGCGCTCTGCCGTTTCATAAATCGTCGTGACGTGCGCCTTGTGGAGCTGCGGTTTGAACAGACGCCACAGGCGCAGGGTCACGTCTGCGTCCTCGGCGGCATAGGCCGTGGCTTTATCCAGCGGTACGCGTTCGAATGTGATCTGCGACTTTCCAGTCCCGCAGACTTCCTTGAACGGAATGGGCGTGTGCTGGAAGTAGCGCTCCGAAAGCTCGTCCATGCCGTGACCGTGCGTGCCGGCATTCAGCACGAAAGACAGCAGCATCGTGTCATCATGAGGGGCGACCGAGATGCCAACAGTCTCGAATATGGTGAGGTCATACTTGATGTTCTGACCGACCTTCAGGACAGCAGGGTCCTCAAGCAGGGTTTTCAACGCAGTGAGCGCCTTGTCCCTGTCGACCTGTTTGGGAGGCTCACCGCCCAGCAGGTCGTCGCCTTCAGGGTCGATATGGGCAAGGGGGATGTAACAGGCCTCGTTCGGGCCGGTGGCGAGTGAGACCCCGATCAGTTTCGCAGCAACGGCGTCGAGACTGTTTGTCTCCGTATCGACGGCGACCACGCCTGCGGTTGTTGCGCGAGCGATCCAGTCCTCAAGCGCTTTCATATCGGTGACGGTGTCGTACTCATCGCGATTGACGCCATGGGCCACCGCCTGGTCTTCGATCTCGCCTTCAGCTTCGAACATATCCCGCACCCGTCGCGTAATGGTGCGGAACTCCATCTCTTCGAGGAACTTGATCAGCGTGTCCGGGTCAGGGTCAGCCACGGCGAGCTCTTCCAACGGCGTTTCGACCGCGACGTCGTCTTTCAGCGTCACAAGCGTTTTCGAAATGCGGACCTGATCGGCATGATCGATCAGGGTCTGCCGGCGCTTGGGTTGCTTGATCTCTTCGGCGCGCGCCAGAAGCGTTTCAACGTCGCCATATTCATTGATCAGGGTCGCGGCGGTCTTCACGCCAATGCCGGGTGCACCGGGAATGTTGTCGACGCTGTCTCCGGCGAGCGCCTGAATATCGATGACCTTCTCCGGCCCGACGCCAAACTTTTCATGCACGGCCTCAATGCCGATCGACTTGTTCTTCATTGTGTCGAGCATGGTCACCCTGTCGGAGACGAGCTGCATGAGATCCTTGTCGGACGAGATGATGGTGACACGCGCGCCTTTGGCTTCGGCTTGTCGGGCGTAAGTCGCGATCAGGTCGTCGGCTTCGAAGCCTTCCATCTCCAGCGCATGGGTATGGAAGGCGAGCGCAGCCTGTCGAACGAGCGGGAATTGCGGGCGCAGGTCTTCGGGTGGCGCATCGCGGTTCGCTTTATATTCCGGATACAGATCATTTCGAAATGTGTAGGAGGACTTGTCGAAGACGCAGGCGAAATGGCTGGGCCGCGCATCGCCTTTCACTTCCTCCAACAGCTTGAACAACATGTTGCAAAAGCCCGAGACCGCCCCGACCGGCAGGCCGTCCGACGCGCGCGTCAGCGGGGGCAGGGCATGATAGGCGCGGAAGATGTAGGCTGACGCGTCGATCAGGTAGAGATGGCTGTCTTCGGTGATAGGGGCGGACGGCATAAGCGGGCTCTTCTTTCTTATCGTTTCAGTCGGGCGATCAGGCTGGATGTGTCCCAGCGCGATCCGCCCATGGCCTGAATGTCTGCATAATACTGGTCGACCTCGGCGGTCACGGGCAGGCTGGCCCCGTTGGTCCGGGCGGCTTCCAGCGCGATCCGCAAATCCTTGCGCATCCAGTCCACGGCGAACCCGTGCTCGAATTCGCCATTCTTCATCGTCTTCCAGCGATTCTCCATCTGCCAGCTTTGCGCGGCTCCGCCGGAGATCGCTTCGATGACCTGCGCAATGTCGAGCCCGACTTTCTCGGCGAAATGCAGGCCTTCTGAAAGCCCCTGCACGATCCCTGCAATGCAGATCTGGTTTACAGACTTCGCAAGCTGTCCCGCACCGCTGTCGCCGATCAGGGTGATGCGTTTGGAATAGGCGGCCATGACAGGCTCGGCTTTGTCGAAGGCGGCCTTGTCGCCGCCGCACATCACAGTGAGCTGGCCGTTTTCGGCTCCGGCCTGTCCGCCGGAAATCGGCGCGTCGATAAAGGCGGCTCCCTTGGATTGGGCCCGGTCATACAGCTCCCGGGCAATGCCGGCGCTGGCCGTCGTATGGTCGACGATCACCATGCCGCCGCCAATCGAGGGTTCCAGCGCGTCATAAATCTCGCGCACATCCGGGTCGTCGCCGAGACACAGGAAAACATACTCGGTGGCAAAAACCGCAGAGGCAGGGTCGGAGGCGGCGTCGCCCTTGTATTCGCTGGCCCAGGCTGTCGCCTTTTGGGCGGTGCGGTTCCAGACGGTGACCTGATGGCCATTCTTGGCCAGGTGACCGGCCATGGGCGCGCCCATTACGCCAAGTCCAAGGAATGCGACGCGCGCCATTCGCTCTCTCCGTTTCAGTCTGCAGGGCCGGTTTTCGGCGAATAAATTCGATCAAATTTCATGCAAATCCGTGCGCCAATCGTGAGCCGGCCTCAACCCTGTTTTGCTAAACCATACTTGCAGATCAGAAAGATCCGTAACCGATGGCGTATCACTATGCATCTCGGCGCACCATGGGCAGAATGCCCAGCGCGCCATCCCGCCGAATGGGCACCTGGAAGATCGCATATGCGGACTTCCTGACGGCCCTGATGGCGTTCTTCCTTGTGATGTGGCTCATCAATGGCGTGTCCGGTGACGACCGCGACGAGCTTGCCGAATACTTCGGCGGCTCAGCGATCGTCACGACCGCTCCTCCGGCTGTGGCATCGCCCGTTGCAATCCAGACCGCCGAACTTTCGGCAGCCCTGTCGGGTGCCATTTCAGATGGCCATGTCCGCATCACCACCCAGGGCGATACCATTCGATTGGAATTGATGGACCGTACCGGTCTCCCGCTTTTCCATACGGGTGACGGCGCGTTCAATTCTAAAGGCGAAGCGCTGCTCCAGTCCGTTTCCTCAGTGATTGCGAGCCTCGACGCACCGCTCGCCCTTGAAGGCCACACCGACGCCTTTCCAAGCGCGATTGCCGGGTATTCCAACTGGGAGCTTTCCTCTGACCGTGCGAACGCTGCGCGCCGCATTCTTGAGAAAAATGGCGTTTCTGCCAGCCGGATCACCCGTGTGGCCGGTCTGGCCGACACGACGCCCCTCAACCCGGGCGAACCCCACTTGCCAGCGAACCGCCGCGTCAGCATACTTCTCCAGTTGGCCGGATAGGGCCGGTCCCGTCCGCCGCGTTCGGAGATTCAATGATTAGCGATTTCGCTGCCCACTGGGCCATGTGGGCCAGCATTGCAGTCGTTATTGGGGCAATCGGTTTCTATCTCACTGACAAGTGGTCGATGGAAATTGTCTCGGTTGGCGTCGTCGCCGCACTATTGATTCTCTTTTCGATTCCCGGAGCGACCTCTGTTTCGGGCACGTCGGTCACCGCTGGCCAACTCTTGCAGGGTTTTGGCAATCCGGCACTGATCACGATCATGGCGCTGCTCGTCGTGGGGCAGGGGCTGTTCCAGACGGGGGCGCTCGAAGGCCCAACCAAGTACCTGCTTGGTTCCTATGATGCGCGCCCGTTCTCGACCCTAATTTTCGCCTTTGCGGCTGTGTTCGTCATCAGCGCCTTCATCAACAATACGCCTGTGGTGATCATGTTCCTGCCGGTGATGAGCGCGATCGCCATGCGGATGGGGGCTGCGCCGTCAAAGTTGATGATCCCGCTGAGCTTTGCCTCGATCTTTGCCGGCATGACGACGCTGATCGGAACCTCGACCAATCTGCTCGCGGCTGAAGCCTACTATCGGATCGAAGGCCGCCCGCTTGGCTTTTTCGAACAAACGCCGATGGGGTTGATCCTTGCGGGCGCTGGCCTGCTCTACCTGCTACTTTTCTCCAAAATCCTGCTGCCAAACCGGAAGGATATGAGCGAGGACTTCATTGCGCCGTCCGGCAAGCAGTTCATCGTGCAGATCGAGATCGCCCCCGGGCATTTCCTTGAAGGCGCTCAGCCTGTCGCCGGCATGTTTACCGATTTGCCGGAAATGACTGTGCGCATGATCCAGCGCGGCGAGCGGGCCATCCTGCCGCCGTTCGACGATATCACGTTGCAGACGGGCGATCTGGTCATCGTTGCCGCTACGCGCGCCGCGCTCACTGACATTCTCGCCTCCCAACCGCAAATGCTGGAAGAGATCTGGCGTTCGCAGGGCGGGGTCTCAGAGGATGAAGACGCCCCGCGTTCATTGGCGCTGACGGAGGCCGTCATTGCGCCGGGGTCCCGCATGATCGGCCGGACGGTCGAAATGCTTGGTTTCCGCCGCCTGACCAAAGCCGTGACGCTGGGCATTCAGCGTCGCAGCCGAATGATCCGCGCCAAGCTGGGTGAGATCCGTCTTGAAGCTGGCGACACATTGCTGCTTTGCGGACCAGAGGGGTCGCTGCGGGAAATGCGGGCCAGCCGCGACCTGATCGTGCTGGAATGGTCGCAAACCGAGATTCCCATCACGACCAGAGGGCAGGCGGCCCGGCTCATTACGGTCGGCATGGTCGTTGCCGCGGCGACGGGCGCACTGGAAATCGTGCATGCCTCGGTCATTGCGGCGACAGCGATGATCCTTGCGGGCTGTCTCAATACACGGCAGGCGGCGCGGTCGCTCGACCTGCGCATCTTCCTCGTTATCGGGGCGGCGCTGGCCATGGGCGCAGCGCTTGAGCAGACCGGGGCCGCGAACCTTATTGCGAGAGAGGTCGTCGCGCTGGCATCGCCTTATGGCCAGCTCGCGATCCTCTCAGCGATCTTCCTGTCGGTCGCGATTCTGACCAATGTTCTATCGAACGCAGCGACGGCGGTGTTGTTCTCGCCTATCGCTCTGTCGGCGGCTGAGCAGGCGGGCGCGGCCGATCCGCTACCCTACCTTCTGGCCGTGATTTATGGTGCAAACTGCTGCTTTGCGACGCCGATCGCATACCAGACCAACATGTTGGTCATGGGCCCCGGCCATTACAAATTCTCTGATTTCTTGCGCTTTGGCGGCCCGCTTGTCATTCTGCTATGGGCGGTGTTCACAATCACTGCCCCTTGGCGTTTTGATCTTTGAGTGACTTAATCAGACCTGATGAAGCTGAATGATTCCCAGATTTTCCCGCCAGGCGTTCGGCAGTCGCTCCGCTTTTACCTGACGAGTCCGAGCCCGTGCCCGTATTTGCCCGGCAAACGTGAGCGCAAGGCATTCACGAATCTGGCGGTTACGGACGCCGATGCTGTCCACGATTCGCTCAGCCGCGCCGGGTTTCGCCGGTCCCAGTCCATTGCCTATCGCCCGGCCTGTCCGAGCTGCAATGCATGCCGGAGTGTGCGGGTTGATGTGCAGGCCTTCCAGCCGGGCAAGACACAGCGGCGAATACTGACCCGCAATCAGGATGTGATCCGGCATCCGGTGCGCGCGCAGGCGACCCGTGAACAGTATCGTCTGCTGAAACGCTATCTGCGCGCGCGTCACGACGGCGCAGGCATGTCCGAGATGAGCTATCGCGACTATGCTGGCATGGTTGGGGAGAGCCCGGTCCAGAGCCTGATCTTCGAATATCGCCGCGGGGAGGGGCCGGACGCGCCGCTTGTGGCTGCAGCGATTACCGATGTGCTGCGTGATGGCCTGTCCATGGTGTACACATACTTTGACACAGACGAGCCGACAGACAGTCTCGGCTCCTACATGATCCTGGATCACATCGCGCACGCACAAACGCTCGGTCTGCCGCATGTTTATCTGGGCTACTGGGTCAAAGGCAGCCCGAAAATGGATTACAAGCGGCGCTTCAAACCACTCGAAGTGCTTGACGGGGATGCGTGGCGCCCGCTTGAAGATCACGAGTAGATAAAACGGCAGGGGAGAGGCGTATGATCGATCGGCGCAAACTGATCGGAGCGGCCGCGATTGGCGGGGCAGGGGCGGCCTTGTCTGCCTGCGGTGGTGCCAGCGAAGGCGGGCCTGCATCTCCTGCAGTTGTGCGTCAGCGACGCCGTCTCAACATGGTGACCACTTGGCCGAAAGACCTGCCCGGCCTCGGCGTCGCGGCGAACCGCTTGGCAGAGCGCGTGGGCGTGCTCTCCGAAGGCTCGATTGAGATCAAGGTCTTCGCAGCCGGTGAACTGGTGCCGGCGTTCCAGTCATTCGATGCGGTCGCGGATGGAACCGCGGACATGTATCACGGCGCTGAGTATTACTGGACGTCCAAATCGCCGGGCTTTGCCTTCTTCACAGCAGTGCCGTTCGGCATGACGGCGCAGGAGATTATGGGCTGGATCGATTTTGGCGGCGGACAGGCGCTCTGGGATGAGCTGTCCGGGCAGTTTGGCGTGAAAGCCATTCAGGGCGCGAATACCGGTCACCAGATGGGTGGTTGGTTCAAAAGCGAAATCAACAGCCTCGATGACCTCAAGGGCCTGAGAATGCGCATTCCGGGGCAGGGGGGCGATGTGCTCAGGGCCCTTGGCGGATCGGCTGTCGCGCTGTCGGGCGGCGAGATTTTCCAGTCCCTGCAAACCGGCACGATCGACGCGACCGAATGGGTTGGCCCCTGGAACGACTACTATCTCGGCTTCTATCGGGAAGCGCCATACT
The DNA here is from genome assembly GCA_039818545.1 of Pseudomonadota bacterium. Taxonomy (GTDB): domain Bacteria; phylum Pseudomonadota; class Alphaproteobacteria; order Caulobacterales; family Hyphomonadaceae; genus JANQQC01. The sequence goes on along the minus strand of JBCBTR010000110.1, from coordinate 140 downwards.
ATTACGGTCCGGGGTTCCATGAACCGGGCGCGTCTCTCGCTGTCGGCGTCAATCGCGGTTTGTGGGATGACATGACACCGACCGAGCAGGAGATTGTCCGCTCGGCCTGTACAGAGGTGAACCATCTGTCCCTCGGCGAG
>JBCBTR010000109.1:0-7073 GCA_039818545.1 Pseudomonadota bacterium | reverse complement strand
CGATCGCGTTCTTCCCACGTCACATCGCCGCGGCGATGTGACGTGGGAAGAACGCGATCGTATCATGCAGGAGTGCTATGCCTACTTTGCCCGTCTCTGGCAGGAGCGGGCCGCGCAGCCGCGCAAGTTCGACTTCATCTCGCTGTTTGCGCACGACCCGGATACGGCTGACATGGTCAACAATCCGAAAGAGTTCATCGGCAATCTGATCCTGCTCATTGTCGGCGGGAACGATACGACGCGGAACTCGATCTCTGCCGGCATTGTCGAGATGAACCGCAATCCGGAGCAGTTCGCCAAGCTCAAAGGCGATCCGTCGCTGATCCCGAACATGGTGTCTGAAATCATCCGCTATCAGACGCCGCTCGGCCATATGCGCCGCACGGCGCTGGAGGATGTCGATTTCAACGGCCACAAGATCAAGAAAGGCGACAAGGTCGTCATGTGGTACATTTCAGGCAATCGGGACGAAGAGGTGATCGATGATCCCGACGCGTTCCTGATCGACCGGGACCGGGCGCGTCACCATCTCTCCTTCGGCTTCGGCATCCACCGTTGCATGGGCAACCGCGTTGGTGAGATGCAGCTCAGAATCCTCTGGGAGGAGATCCTGAAGCGCTTTGACCGGATCGAGCTTGTCGGTGAACCGGAACGTGTGTTCTCGAATTTTGTGATGGGATACACCAACGTTCCGGTGATCGTGCGTCCGCTCTGACGATCCGTCGCGCTTGCAAACTTGACGCAAGCGTCATAATTTCGACGGCGTAGTAGCAGGGCTGTTCCTCTTGGATCTTTCAAACGCGACATCGGTCGTCATTGTTGGCGCTGGTCAGGCGGCGGCTCAGGCCTGCCAATCGCTGCGTATGGGCGGCTATGAAGGCGCGCTGATAGTAATTGGCGACGAGCCGGCCTTGCCCTATCAGCGCCCGCCTCTGTCCAAGGCTTACATGAAGGGCGACCTCCCGGAGGAGCGGCTCTATTTCAAGCCAGCGGCTTGGTATGAGGACAACAATATCGAGGTCATGCTCGGTGTGACGGCCACTGGCATTGACCGAGCTGCACAGCGCGTCCTGCTCGAGAATGACGGCCATGTGGACTATGACGCCCTGATCCTTGCGACCGGCTCACGGCCTCGCGAGCTGCCTGTAGAGGGCTCGGACCTTGAAGGCGTGCACGACCTGCGCGGACTTGCCGATGTGGAACGCATCCGCCCTCAGATGATGGAAGGGCATCGGCTGGTTGTTGTCGGGGCTGGTTATATCGGTCTGGAGGCGGCAGCTGTGGCGCGCCAGATGGGACTGGATGTAACGGTTCTGGAAATGGCTCCACGCGTTCTCGCGCGAGTGACAAGCCCGGTAATGAGCGACTTTTTTGAAACCGAGCATTCGCGTCAGGGTGTTGATATTCGGGTCGATGCGCGCCTCGCCAGCCTGAAGGGGCAGGGCGGAAAGGTCAGTTCTGCGGTGCTTGGTGACGGTACGGAGATACCGGCTGATATTGTCCTTGTGGGCATTGGAATACTGCCGAATGTCGAGCTGGCTGAAGCGGCGGGTATTGGCTGCAAGGATGGCATTATCGTCGACCGTGACGCCCGCAGCTCTGATCCGCGTGTATTCGCGGCCGGCGACTGTGCGCGCCGCCTGCTTGTCCATTATGGCCGTGAGGGCCGGCTTGAGAGCGTACACAATGCTATCGAGCAGGGAAAACTTGCTGCGGCCGCCATCCTTGGTAAACCGCGCCCGCCTGAAGACTGCCCATGGTTCTGGTCCGATCAGTATGATCTGAAGCTCCAGATTGCCGGGCTGTCTGAAGGCTATGACCGGATCGTGGTCCGCGGAGATCCGGACGCGCGCAAATTCGCGGCGTTCTATCTGCGCGCCGGACGTCTGATCGCTGTCGATGCGGTGAACAGCGCCCCGGAATTCATGGCATCCAAAAAGCTCATTATGGCAGGCGCATCTGTTGCGCCGGCCGATTTACAAGATACATCAACGTCGATGAAAGACATTGCCGCTAAAGCCGCGGCCTGAGGAGACAACGAATCCATGGCGAAAATCACATACACCGATCACTCCGGCGAAGCGCGGGAGATTGAGGCCAAGAACGGCGAGACCGTTATGGAAACAGCGATCAAGAACTCCATACCGGGCATCGATGCCGATTGTGGGGGTGCCTGTGCCTGTGCGACATGCCACGTCTATGTGGACGAAGCGTTCATGGACAAGGTCGGCCAGCCGGAAGACATGGAACAGTCCATGCTCGATTTTGCCGAGAACGTTCAGCCTAATTCGCGCCTATCCTGCCAGATCACCGTGTCCGACGAACTTGACGGCCTCAAGGTGACGACGCCGGAAAGCCAGCACTAGGCAGTCTCTTGCCAACCTACTCCGAACTCCTTGCTGGGCTGCGACGCGGCCCAAACGGACGCATTGAAGCCTCGATCGAAGAGGACTGGATGCAGGGCCGCACGACCTATGGCGGCCTCACGGCGGCGTTAAGCCTTGAATCCGCGCTTGAGCTTGTCGAGGACGTGCCGGTGCGCTCGGCGCAGGTTGCGTTTGTTGGCCCGGTCGGCGGCGACGTCGTGATCTCTCCGACGATTCTCCGCCGCGGCAAGAACACGGTCTTTGTCAGCGTCGACGTGGTTGGCGAGCAGGGCATTGCGGCCCGCTCGATCTTCGCCTTTGGGGCCAAGCGTGACAGCCGGCTGGCGTTTACCAGGCTCGAAGCGCCAAAAGTCGGCGGACCCGAGGAGGCGCCGAGCTTCTTTGAGGGCGGCCGCCGCCCGCATTTTGCGAATAATTTCAATGTCCGCCTGATGGCCGGGGCGCGGCCTGTTTCCGGCGCGAGTGAAGCGGATATCACGCTCTGGCTGCGTCACCGGGACGAGGCGGCGCTCTATAACGCCACGACGCTGCTCTCGCTCGCCGATGCCCCGCCGCCTGCGGCGATGACGATGTTCACCGAACCTGCGCCGCTGAGTTCGATGACATGGATGGCGGAATTCCTGACCGATCATATCAGCACCGACAATGGCTGGTTCCTCGCCCGGCATACCGCGCAGACGGCAAAGGACGGATATTCCAGCCAGTCCATGCGGATGTGGAACACGTCCGGTGAGCCGGTCATGGTCGGCCGCCAGACCATTGCGGTGTTTGCCTAGTCTTTCCAAAAGGGCTGAAATTTACGCAATGTGATTTCAGCCATATTAGGCGGCGACGGCTATCATCTCCTTGAAATCATGGAGATCGTCATGTCCCGCATCGCCTTTTTTGCATCTACGCTTCTGATTGCCGGCTGTAGTGCGGCCGCCTCCGGTTCGCAGGATGGCGTAGGCGAGTACAGCCTTCAGCAGGGTGAGAGCCGTGTGATTTCCTTCCCCGCCGAGGAGTCCATGCTGGTGACATTCGGTTTTGAGGTCGGCTCACCGAGCTGGGATGCGACCAGCGATTGTCCGGAATTCGACGTCGGTGTCGGAGACACGCCTTTCATGATGCCGCTTTGCGGCGCGCTGACCGATGCAAATGGTGACGCGGAAACGGGCTTTGGATCCAGCTTCCGTGGTCAGCATGGGGGCGGGGTCTCGTTCTCCCCAAAGGATGGGTTCATCCGGGTGCGCCTCGAGAATCTCGCGCATCAGGAAATGGCGTTCCAGGTCAAGGCGGAACCACGCTCTTAGTCATTGGCGAGTGGTCGCAGTGCGGATAGATACGGTGTGTGTCTGTCCCATCTGAGCCGCGATCCCATGTCCAATACGCTTGCACCCTTTCACCTTGCCCTGCCGGTCGATGATCTCGTTGCGGCCGAAGCCTTCTATGGCGACCTGATCGGGTGCCCGCGTGGCCGTCGCTCTGACAACTGGATCGACTTCAACTTTTATGGCCACCAGCTGGTCACGCATCTTGCCCCCGACGAGTGCAGAAAAGCAGGCACGGCTGACGTCGATGGCAAGGCGGTTCCCGTGAAGCATTTCGGGCTGGTGCTCAGCCCGGCCGATTGGCGCGATCTTGCCGACAAACTCGCAGCTGCCGGGACAGAGTTCATCATCGAACCCGGCATCCGGTTCGCTGGCGAGCCCGGGGAGCAGGGGACGTTCTTCCTGCTCGACCCCGCCGGCAATGCGCTGGAATTCAAATACTTCGAAGATATGGACGCTCTGTTCGCGGCCTGAGCGGGGTCTAAACCGGCCGGTCGCCGTTCACGGTCACGCGCCGCATATGCCGGCGAAAGCCCTGATAATCGTTGAGAGCGTAGTGCCAGCAGCAGCGATTGTCCCAGAAAGCGACCGCGCCCTTCGACCAGCGAAAGCGGCAGGTGAAGCGTTCCTCGCGCGAATGGGCGAAGAGGTATTCAAGCAGCGGTTTGCTCTCTCGCGTCGTCATGTCCTTGAAGCGCAGCGTGAAGGCCGGGTTGATGTAGAGGCCCTTGCGTCCGGTTTCGGGATGCGTGCGCACGACAGGGTGCTCGTATTCTGGCGCGTCATCGGCCTGCTGGGCTTGCATGGATTTACGTGCCTGCGCTGACGGCCCTTTGGAGGAGTATTCCCGGCTCGCAGAATGAATGGCTGTCAGCCCCTCCAGCATCGACTTCATCCCCGAAGACAGCGCGTCATAGGCCGCCGTCTGGCTCGCAAACAGCGTGTCGCCGCCATAGGGTGGCACTTCAATGGCGTGCAGGACTGAGCCGAGCGCCGGCTCCTCCAGAAAAGACATGTCCGAATGCCAGCCGCCGCCGAAGTTGAGCTTCTCGTCTGGCTCCTTGATGATCTCGAGGATTTCCGGGTGACCCTCCATGCCAGCGACGTAAGGGTGAACGTTGAGGCTGCCGAAACGGCTGGCAAAGGCCTTGTGCGCGTCCGGTTGAAGGGCGTGCTGATCCCTGAAAAAGATCACCTGATGATCTAGGAACGCCTGATGGACGGCGTCGAATTCGGCATTCGAGAGATCGCCGCTCAGGTCGATCCCTGAAATCTCGGCACCAAGCGCACCTGCGACGGGCTGGATATCAATGGAAGCAGACATGAAAAGAGCCTGCGACAAGGCAGGCTCTGTGTCCATGGTTTCGACAGGTTAGTCCGGCTTAAGCCGCTACAGCGTCGTGGAGCGCTTCCAGATAAGCAACGGTCTCTGCGAGCGCGCCGTGCTGCCCGTCGCCCTCAGGGTGCTTCAGAAGCTCTTCGCGGGTCTGCTGAAGCTCTGTCGCGACCTCGGAGGCATCCACATCAGCCAGATCCTTGGCTTCCTCGGCAAGAATGGTGAGGCCGTCCGGCGTCACATCGGCAAAACCGCCGCGCACGAAGATACGCATGGTCACGGTCTCGCCTTCCAGCACGCGGACGACGCCGTTCTTCAGCGTCGACATGAACGGCGCATGGTTTGCGAGTACGCCGAACTCGCCATCCGAGCCGGGCGCGATCACATGATCGACCTCGCCGGAGAACAGCTCCCGGGCCGGAGAGACGAGAGAGAAGGTCAGTTTGTCAGTCATCTTGTTTCTCTTTGCCTTTATTCGCTTCAGGCGCGTTCTCTATCTCATTCGCGCTCACAAATGCCAGCACCGTACTGAAGCGCGAGCGAGTCCCGGGTGCACCGGGTTCATTACCACTTAGGACAACCGAAATCCGCCGACCGTCCTGATCCTTTTGAAATATGCGGCGGACGACACCATCAAATCCACGGCCGCCCTCAATCGGTTCGGAGAAACCATAGGATGGTTGAGTAATCGACGCTTCCACAACTTCAAAAACCCCAGCCACTGGGATTCCGTAAGATGCAACATTGCACTCGTCTAAAGACCGACTTTCCAGCGCCACGGTTCCGCCGGCGATGGCATACACTTCCTCGGAGCCCGCGTTCCGGAAGAACAGTGTGTCCTCGCCCTTCGGTACCTTATTGAATACGGTTGACTCTGTATTCGGGAGTTCGCCTATTCCTTTGCGCTGCAACACGCTTGGAATACAATTTAGGTATACGGCATCAACGAAGGCTTGAGCCGCTCCTTGCACGGAGGTCGTTCTTGCATCGCTCTGAGAAAGTGACGACGTTTGTGAGGCGCACCCAGCTAGGCTTGCTACTCCAAGCAACGTTATTAGTGCGCGCCTGACCATCCTTGTCCTAGGCCTCCAACTAGCCGCTACCGTCGGTACGAGTTAAGCCGCGTCCGCCAGCATCTTCTCGGCCTTCTTGATGGCGTCGTCGATGCCGCCGACCATGTAGAAAGCCTGCTCTGGTAGGTGATCATAGTCACCGGCGATGAGGCCTTTGAAGCCGTTGATCGTGTCTTCCAGTTTCACCTGCTCGCCGGGCGAACCGGTGAAGACTTCGGCCACATCGAAGGGCTGTGACAGGAAGCGCTCAACCTTACGGGCGCGCGCCACGGCGAGTTTGTCGTCTTCCGACAGCTCGTCCATGCCGAGAATGGCGATGATGTCCTGCAGCTCTTTGTAGCGCTGGAGGATTTCCTGAACGCCACGGGCAACATCGTAATGGTCCTGACCAACGATCAGCGGATCGAGAATCCGCGACGTGGAGTCGAGCGGGTCCACGGCCGGGTAGATGCCTTTTTCCGAGATGGCGCGGTTCAGAACCGTTGTGGCATCAAGGTGGGCGAACGAGGTCGCCGGGGCAGGGTCGGTGAGGTCATCGGCGGGCACGTACACAGCCTGAACCGAGGTGATCGACCCCTTGTTGGTGGAGGTGATGCGCTCCTGCAGGCCGCCCATGTCGGTGGCCAGCGTTGGCTGGTAGCCCACAGCGGAGGGGATCCGGCCGAGCAGGGCGGACACTTCGGCACCGGCCTGCGTGAAGCGGAAGATGTTGTCCACGAAGAACAGGACGTCCTTGCCTTCTTCGTCGCGGAAGTATTCAGCTTGAGCGAGACCGGTCAGGGCGACGCGGGCACGGGCTCCGGGAGGCTCGTTCATCTGGCCATAGACGAGGGTCGCTCGGCTTTCGCCTTCCAGATCGATCACCTTGGCATCCTGCATCTCGTAGTAGAGATCGTTGCCTTCACGGGTCCGCTCGCCGACGCCGGCAAACACCGAGTAGCCGCCGAACAGTTTGGCGATGTTGTTG
>JBCBTR010000108.1:0-7076 GCA_039818545.1 Pseudomonadota bacterium | reverse complement strand
TAGCCGCACCAGCACCGATACCGATATAAGGCTGGATCGTGCCGTCGCGATTGAAGTCATAGATGCCGTTGAGCATCAGGTCCCATGACTGCAGGTACCCGTCTGCTGCTGCAGAGTAGGTGAAATTGGCGTCATCTGCAGGGATACCGTTTGGCGCAGAACCTGGCTCCAGATCGCCGGAGCGATTGGACAGGCCAAGCTCGAGGCGCAGACCATTGGCATAACCATAGCCGAGACCAAGGCCGAGCATCGTCGTTGAGTCGGTTTCGGAATCGCCGCCGAGGCTGCCAATCACGGAGTTTTCAGGATCGTGGTCGAGTGTGCCGTCAAAACCGTAACCGATATCGGCCCGGCCATACCAGCCCTCTTCCGCTTGTGCGACAAGGCCAGCGGACGCCAAGGCGGCCGCAGCTGTCGCACACATAAGAGTCTTCTTCATTATATTCCCCTTCTATGTGCCGCGCAGAATTAATTGGGCGACTGCAGGAACATACGGATGATTCCGTACTTGGTTCCAACTAAACGATTTCAACGCGTATTGCGAGAGCCCCGCTGAGAGCTCTTTGGCTTTGGCGGGGCATTTTTTAACCACCGAGACTCATTTGCAACAGACGGTCCGCGATTGGCCGAGACCGCCGGTATTCCGCCAGATTTCAGCCTGATTTGGGCCTGTGAAACCCGCACACGAAGCCACAGACACCGTTATGACGCAGAGTTCGCAAGAGAGCCAAGGGAGGAATGAGGATTTTGGTACCGCCTCCTGGTCTCGAACCAGGGACCTCTAGATCCACAATCTAGCGCTCTAACCAACTGAGCTAAGGCGGCATGTCGGCTGGACATACGCAAACACTGCGGCAGGTTCAAGCGGCGCGCGCGGTTCGCTGGCAATGTATGTGAAATTTCTCAGCGACGTTTCTGAACGCAGAGCCGATTTCAGGCCAGATCGCTCTACTCGACCGTCCAGCCATGTGCGGTGCGATGCGCTTCCAGAGTCACTGTATCGCCGCCACTTGCGCCTGCTGTGGCTTTCGCCGTGCGGTGCCGGCGCGCGCCCGTCAGGCGGATCACGATGGCAGCAGTAGCAAGGAAAAGGCCGGCAATTGCTGTGGCAACGGCCAGAAGCCCGGCCGCGAGAACGATCATGACAGCGAGGAACACCTTGCCCATGCCCGCAACAAAGGCGCGTCCGGCATTCGAAAACGCCGCGGCAATATCTTCGCCGGCATGTGTCTGGTTCGCGGTCATCTGTTTCTCCTGTGATTCAGATGATGGGTAGCAGAAGCCCCCACGTCAATCCGCCTGTACAAGCAATCCGCGTTCCGCGCGTATTTTTGCATAGGCAGAGGTAATCGCTGCCGCCTTTTCGTGCGCCGCTGCTTCAAACTCACGCGGCGCGCCGTTTGTCACGACACGGTCAGGGTGATTGTCAGCCATTAATTTACGGTAAGCGACGCGGATCGCATTGAAATCGGCGTCATGAGGGACGCCAAGCACGTGATATGGATCCTGGCGGTCCGAGCCCATATGGCTCGCACGGATCCTGCGGAAAGTGGCATCGGTGAAGCCAAAGGCCTGCGAGACGGTTTCCAGATACTCCAATTCCTCGGTTTTCACGACGCCATCGGCCATCGCGATATGGAAAAGCCCGTCGAGAACGCCCTCGAGGAGACAGGGTCGCGCCTTGTATTTACGGCCGATTTTCAGGGCGTAGCTCTCATAGCCCCGCACCGTCCGTCGGGCGAGGTTGAACACGCGTCGCACAGCATCGGCGTCTTCAGGCGCGGCACGAAACACCCGAGAGAACACTATGATCTCTTCGTCACTCACAACGCCGTCGGCAGCCGCCATTTTGGCACCGAGACCAATCACAGCGGCGGTAAACCCAACATCATTGGGGTCCGGCGCGCACTCCTCATCCGGCGACAAAGCTTCCACTTCACCGTCAATATCGAAGAGGCGTTTGCCGCTTTCGAGGAGTTGGGTCCAAAGGGTCATTTCGCTGCATTCTACTCAATGATCGCGAAAGTTGCGAGCGCGGCCTTCACGCGCACCTAAGAAGTGTTCAAAAAATCCTGAACTCTCGTTAAGGTAGTTTTGATTTCAGCTCCGTGATCTCGCCGCGCAGGCTCTCGATTGCGCGAAGAATGTCCGCCATATCGGCATGGGTTTCACTGGCCGTTTCCTCGAGCTCGCCTTCGATTTCAGCCATCAGTTCGGCCTGCACGGCCTGTTGTTCCTGCTGCAGGGCTTCCACGATCAGAGCGATGAAAAGGTTCAGGATCGCGAAGCTCGCAATGAAGATGAAGAGCAGGAAGAACACCCAGGCGTACGGGTGACCATCGTCGATCACCTTTTCGACGACTTCGAATCGCCAGCCATCCATCGTCATGACCTGAAACAGCGAATAAGCCGAGCGCGGCAGGTCCCCGAAGAGAAGCAGCACTTCCTCATTGTCGGTATTGCCGAACATGTTCGTCGCCATCACCGCACCGACATAAGTGAACAGAGCCAGCACCGCGAAAATCGCGCTCATCCCCGGCAGAGCCTTCAACAGCGCCTCGGTGATTCGCTTCATCATCGGAACGACGTGAAGCAGACGAAGGATTCGGAGCACGCGCAGCGCCCGCATGACACTGAACGCGCCAGACCCCGGAATGAGCGACAGCCCAACCACGATGAAGTCAAACCAGTTCCAGCCGGACTTGAAGAACTGGACCCTGTAAACGATCAGCTTCAGGCCGATCTCAATCGCGAACACGAAGGTTATGGCCTGATCGAGCGCTTCGAGGGTCGAGACGAAGTCAGCCGGCAACTCCCGGCGATAGGTCAGGATGCCTAAGATCACCGCGTTGAAGACGATGAGCCCGGTAATCATGTTTCGAAACCATGGGCGCTCTATCGCGCGTTCCAGCGCACTATTGGAGGTCTCGTGATCGAGGGTCGCGCGCGGCATGAATCGTCCCACCGTTGATAGAGCTTGGTTGTAGCGCTCAAAGACGCGCGATCAATCCGCGACGATCTCTAACTCGACACCACCAAGACGGACATGCCCATCCGCAACCGCAAGCCCGGCCTGCCCGGCGCGATCAAGAACGGCCCGGCGGTCGGGCACGGAAATCCGAAATCCGGCGAGTTCCTCTCCGGGTGCTTCATCAAAGACCAGTTCGCCAGCTTCAAGCGTGAGCTTCGCGCCGCTCTTTGTCTCCTGCGTTCCATAGCCAAGCAATCGCCCCCACCGGTCAGCGAGCCCTGCCGGGTCCGGCGATGTGAGACGCGCGGCTGCAAGCGTGCCGGGCGCTGAACGTCCACGCCAGTCCGGCCCGCCCCAGCGCCACTCGCCAGCGGGCATGGGCTGATCGATCGACACGATGGCCGCGCCGACATCTGCCGGGTGGAAGTGGGTCGCCTTGATGTCATCAAGATCAATCGACCAGACCGCTCTTATGCCCGCGTCGCGCGCCGTGCGCCTGACCTTCTCCATATGGGCGGTTTCGAAGATCGCCATGTATCCACCATCCCCGCCGTTTCGGTCGAGAAAGCGTTTGGCCGGCGCGGTCTCGGCGATCGGCCAGACCACTTCGAGGAACTGGTCGCCGATCGCGAACACGGCATTGTCCAGACCGAACTCCCCGACGCCCGGATCGCGGTAGGGCTCCCCTAGTCCGAGGACCGTACGCAGCGTGTTGGCTGTTTCAGCGTCCGCTGCAGCGATGACAAGTTGACGAATTCTCATGGCTCACCCTGCCGAAGTTGTTGTGTCACTGGTCATAACCCATTCCCCGTCGATCTTTCGAAAGATGAGTGTGAAAAGGCCAGAAGGTTCATCGGTTTCGCGCATCAGCTTCCAGGCTCCGTGAACCACCGCCGCGTCAGGTCCAAGCATCTCGATGTCCAGATCGGAAAAGTCGAGCTCTCCCATCAGGGACCGGTCGCTGTAGCGCTCCTTGTAGCGTGCAGTTGTGGCGTCGTAGCCATAGGTGACCTCACCGCCGGAGGCATATCGGAGTTTATCGGACTCCCACGATCCTTCCATGAAACCGTCAATGTCGCCCCTGTTCCAGGCTGCTTCCTGCGCAATCAGGATCGAACGGATCGTCACTTCGTCCTGATTGAGCGTGTAAGTTGCCCCGCCCGGCAGATATGATGATCCGGTGCTGACACAGCCAGCTGCGCCAAGAAGCGCGGCGGCGATCAATACATGTTTCATGAAGTCCTCCTCTTCGGTGACGAGCATAGTCCAACCCGCTCCGGACGCCCAACAAGAACACCACCAAAGCCGTGGACCTGCCACACTTCAGGAATTCGATGGCTGCGCAGGCCGGAATTCGGTAAGATGAATGGTCCGCACGAAACCGGGAGGGAGGTTTTCGGTGCCGCCGCTAACCGAGGATTTCGAGAGCTACGTGCTCGAACTGACCAAGCGCAATCGCCGCCTGCTCGTCATGCTGATGGCGACGACGGCTGCGGCCGCCGTGGCTTTGCTGATCTTCCTGCTCGCCCAGCTTAACGTGGATATGCCCTATTTCATCGACGTCGCGCTGCGCGGCGATTCCTATCATGCGCTGAACGCGGCCAACCTTGCGGTGAATGTTGCGGTCGGGATCGCGATGCGCGTCTGGTATCTGCGCGAAGACAAAATGACGACCCTGCTCACCCACGCCATGGTGCTCGACAATGAGAAGGAAGCCGCGATCCGCGTGCTTCTGAGCAAGAAGATCAACAAGTAAAACCCGCCGGAGACGATCATGTCAGATCAAGTCGACACCCCGCAGACACGGCAGAAGACAGTCAATGATATCTGGCTAGAGGTTCAGCGCGAACAGACCGCGTTCAACAGGATCATCCGTTGGTTGGTGGGTCTGCTCATCATTGCCGCGCTGATCGCAGCGGCCGCTGCCGCTGTATCGTATTTCGAATTCCGGGGCATGCAGGACGCTCACCAGAAATCGATTCAGGATGCCCGCGTGCTGGCCAAACTCGACTCCGGTGAGGCCGCCCGCGAGCGCCAGAACATGACGCTGGAACTCATCGAAATACGCGAAGCCAGCGTTGCCGCGCGTGAGAATGCCCAATTGGTGCGGAGCGTTGACCGCGCGGCTGCGGACGGCGATGCGCAGGCGCTGGCTCAGCTCGCTATCGCGGCGGCAAAAGACCATGCAGCCGGCATTCGGTTGAACACGGCGACAGCGCATCTTGTGGCAACAATCATTGATGAAGCAGACACCGGCGCGCTTGAGCTGGAAGGTGACGGCCTGAGCTTCCTCAAAGCGATCGAGATGGACTGGACCTCCCCGACCGGAGAGGCAGCCGATCCACTTCGGGCCATCGCTGACGGGGATGATATGGATCTGAAACCGTATGCGCATTCGGCGCTTGCGCGGCTCTATTACACCAATGCCAACAATAATAATCTGCAAGGCGACTCCAAGTGCGATCAGTCGATCAGTCATGGCGATACCGCTGTGGCGCTGGGCATCGATGCGATCGGACCCTCGCTTTGGAAAGGCGAATGCCTGCGCAAACAGGGCCGCACGCAGGAAGCCTATCGCGCCTTCGCACGCGCCCATGACTGGTACGAGAACAACCGCACCTATGCCGACGAAACCCTTCCCATGGATCATATCCGCCGGGTTCATCATGGGGTTGGCACGACACTGATCGCACTCGCCGCGCGCGACGAAGCGCAAACCGTCGACAGCGCGCTCGATACGGTGACAGCGCTTGATCTTGCCGAGCAGCATTTGCGGATCGCTTCCGATATGCGCGTCCAGCGTGGTGAAGGCCGGCTGGGCGAGGTCTACACGGCAGAGAATCTCGGCTTCGTTGCGGTGAAACGGGAGGACTGGCCGGTCGCGCTCGACCATACGAGCTATGTCGACAGCATCGTTCCCCTCGCCTGGAATTTGACGGTCCGTTACATCGCAGCGGCGGAGATCTATCAGTCGCTGGCCGATGGCGGCGAGGCCCCTTCGGCCGGGCTCAACCGGACCACAGCGCGCCGGATCGCCTGCGACACGGAACGCACGCTGGCGGCAATGCGCTACGAGTATTTCGACGAAGACGAACTGCGCCGGCTCCTGCCCGCCAAGTATGCCGAGACAATCGATACGCTCATCGCAAAACCGAAAGCGGCCTTCGATGCCCGCCAGCTGGAACTGGAAGGCCGCGCCATGCATGCGGACTCCGCGCTGCCAACGGTGCTGGACGAGTCCTTCATGTCTGAGCTTTGCCGCAGCTAGCCGCTCGCTGAATGGCAGCCCCTTTGCCCGGCGTGTCGTGAGACATCCGGCAGCAGGGCTGAGTTTCGGGTGAGGGATCGCAGCTAGCCGGGGTCGAGGAGCGGGCGCAGGTGTTCGGCATTAGCCATTCTCGAATCTGACCCGAGAGCGGAACTCCGATCCTGCGATAGATCACGACGCGTGCAGACAGCGTCAGAGATGGGCCCTTCGATCAGGTCGAAGGGCGACGGGGCTGTGAGCTGAGAGACAACAGCTGAAAGACCGGACAGGCATAGCCGCCAGTCATCGGCATCTGCCGGCGCGTCTTCGATGAACTTCACGCGGATACGACCGTGATCGTTCACCGCAATGATCATCTGGCGGGCAACCCCATGCGTTTCCGCATCGGCCCAGGCCCAGAGATAGAACTTCACGATCTCAAGGCACAGCACCGGCCAGTACATCGGCCGAACATAGGCAAACCATTGCAAGATGAGTTCACGATCCATGGTGGAGATCATAGCCGTGCGCGACAGGGGTGGGATAAGGTTTCACGAGACTCCCGAGTCCGCTCATTCCGGCGCAGGCTGGAATCTCCAACAGTCACTCCGGAACATGCGGGGCGAGATCCCGGATCAGGTCCGGGATGAGCAGGCGAAAAGGCGGGGATAAGCGCACCCTTATCCCCGCTCTTGTCAGGTGCCCGACATCTGGAGCGGCCTGATCGCGACGAGCAGTCCGACCGCCGTCAGCTGGATCAGGACAACGGCGGCGCAAAGCGTGGGAAGGCCGGACAGGACGAAGGGCGCGAGCATGGCTGTGCCGCCCGCTGCAACCCCGAGAATGGCGAGAATCATC
>JBCBTR010000107.1:0-7110 GCA_039818545.1 Pseudomonadota bacterium | reverse complement strand
CTGAACAGGCCGCCCATGTGGGCATGTCGTTCGAGGCGCTCATCTCATGGATGATTGAGGACGCATCATGCCAAAGGTGAAACCAGCCACAACCAAGGGCAGGGGACGGCGCGCGGCCAGGCAGCCGGTATACGAGCCACGCGAGGAAGTGCGCGCCTCTTCGATCCTCTTTGGACTGACGATGCTGGTCGCGCTGGTCGTGGCGGCTGCCGCATGGATGGGGGGCTCCCTTTCTCAGGTCGAGAGCCGCATGGCGAATGCCACTGACAGTGTCGCGCGTTCGGCCGGTCTCGCCGTGGCGGACGTGAAAGTATATGGCCTCGAAACGGAACCTGAGCTTGAAAGCCTCGTACGCGGTGCCGCGATGATCGAGCCGGGCGAGAATATGTTCCGCGCCGACCCTTATCAGATCCGGTCGCGCGTGGAGGGCACCCAGCGTGTCCTGAATGTCCGGGTGCATCGCCTCTGGCCGGGTCAGGTCGTGATCATGGCCGACAAGGCCGAGGCTGCTGCGCTCTGGCGTGATGGCGATCGGCTCGCCGTGATTGACCGGATGGGCCGCGAGATTCCAGCCCGTCAGGCCGATCGGGGCCGCCCCCTTGTCTCGATTACGGGCGAGGGCGCACCAGAAGCCCTGCCCGGTCTGCTCGATGCGTTTGAGGCAGACGCCGCGCTTGGCCCGCGTATCGCGATGGCCACCCGAATTGCGGAGCGTCGCTGGACGCTGCGCCTTGATACCGGCGTCACTGCCGAACTTCCCGGCGATGAACACCTGAAGGATGCCGTTGCGCGTCTTGAAGATCTTGATCGCCGGACCGCTTTGACCCGTCGCTCGATCGCTTCGATCGATCTACGCGCACCGGGTTCTGTATTTGTAACTCCGGGCCCGTCGGCCCAACAAGGAGGTGCCGCTTAATGGCCAATGTCGCTCAACGCTCCCGTCCACTGTCTGCTTTCTCTTCGGGAGGCCGACTGGCTGCGCTGGACATTGGCTGCTCCAAGGTCAGCTGCCTGATCGGACGCAAGGGGCAGGGCCCGGACGGCTTTGAGCTTGCCGGTGGCGGACGCCAGCAGAGCCGCGGCTTCACTGGCGGTGCGATCACGGACATGGAAGGGCTTGAGCGCTCCATTCGCCTCGCTGTCGAGGATGCAGAGCGTCAGGCCGGCGAACAGATCGAAGCGGTCACCCTCGGCATCACGGGACCGCGCGTCGCGTCCCAGCTTGTCTCCGCAACAACAGATACAAGCGGCCGGGAAATCACCCCGCGCGATGTCCGCCGCGTGCTATCCATTGCGCTCGCCAAGGCCGAGACGCGCGAGCGCCAGATTCTCAGCGCCTACTCCGTCGCCTATATGGTCGATGACCAGCCGGGTGTGCGTGAGCCCGTCGGTATGCTGGCCGTGCGCCTTGGCGTCTTCCTCAACGTGGTGACGGCACCGCGCTCGCTTGTTGCGAACCTCGTCGAGTGTGTGAGCCGGGCGCATCTGCGCGTGGATGGTCTTGTTCCCTCCGCCGTGGCCAGCGGGGCAGGGACGCTGATCGACGACGAGAAAGAACACGGCGCGATCTGCATCGACATGGGTGCAGGTGTGACGACCGCCTCTGTCTTTCTGAACGGAGCCCCGGCCTGGGTCGGGCTTGCGAAGACCGGCGGCGCGCATGTCACCGCTGACATCGCTCAGGGCGTCGGCACCACGTTCGCCGCAGCTGAGCGCCTGAAAACAGTCTACGGCACGGCAAACATGGACGGCCCGGGCGCAGCAGAGCGCATCGAGTGCCCTGTTCTTGGGGACGATGGACGCCTCAATGCCTCGCGCATCAAGCGCGGAGAGCTGGCCGGCTTCATCACGCCGCGCGTGGAAGAGACCTTCGAGTTGATTCAGCAAAGGCTCGCCGCCAGCAAGATTGCGAGCGTCCTGCCCCGGCGCGTCGTGCTGACAGGCGGAGCAAGCCAGCTCAATGGCGTGCGCGATGTTGCAACCCGCGTCCTGAACAGGCCGGTCCGTCTTGGACGTCCGGCGGCCGCAGAACGTCTCGGGGAAGATCATGCAGCCCCTTGTTTTTCAACAGTGTCTGGTCTGCTAACATATGAGTTGGCGGGTTTCACTGACGTTGCGCGGGCTGGGCGCGGCGTGGCAGATGAAGGACTATTGTCAAGGTTTTCAGGCCTGAACCGGGCGTTTAGCTGGTTGCGCGAAAATTTCTGAGAAATTTCGAACGCATTTAACCGTCTTTTAGCGTCGCGGCCTCAGTCTCAACTTCGACACACTCCTTCGGGACGTTGGAATTCAAAGGCGGACGCTTATGGCGAGAGAACTTAAACCCCGGATTATGGTCTTCGGCGTCGGCGGCGCTGGCGGCAATGCCGTCGACAACATGATCGATGCAAACCTGCAGGGTGTGGAGTTTGTCGTCGCCAATACAGACGCGCAGGCGCTGGGCCGTTCCAAGACCGAAAACCGCATTCAGCTCGGCCCTGAAACGACCGCCGGCCTCGGGGCGGGCGCGCGCCCGGACATTGGCGCGGCCTCAGCCGAGGAATCCATCGCTGACATCGAGGAACACCTCGAAGGCGCGCATATGATCTTCATCGCGGCTGGCATGGGCGGCGGCACCGGAACAGGTGCTGCCCCGATCATCGCCAAGGCCGCGCACGATAAGGGCATTCTTACAGTCGGCGTGGTCACCAAGCCCTTCGGCTTCGAAGGCAATCGCCGCATGGAGCTTGCCGAGGAAGGGCTCGACAAGATCCGTGCCCATGTCGACACGCTGATCGTTGTTCCGAACCAGAATCTCTTCCGCATCGCCAATGAACGCACGACTTTTGCCGAAGCCTTCCGCCTCGCCGATGATGTGCTCTATTCCGGCGTGCGCGGCATCACCGATCTCATGGTCATGCCCGGCCTCATCAATCTCGACTTTGCCGACGTCCAGTCGATCATGAAAGGCATGGGCTCTGCCATGATGGGCATGGCTGAGGCCGAGGGCGAAAACCGCGCACTCGAAGCCGCCAAGGCTGCCATCGACAATCCGCTGCTGGATGACGTCTCCATGAAAGGCGCGCGGGGCGTGCTGATCAACATCACCGGCGGCTATGACATGACGCTGTTTGAAGTCGATGAAGCCGCCAATGAAGTGCGCGCTGAGGTCGACCCGAACGCCACCATCATTCTGGGCTCCGCCTTTGACCCTGAACTCGATGGCAAGATTCGGGTTTCCGTCGTCGCAGCCGGGATTGATGCTGAATACGTGGTTGAGCAGCCCGTTGTACCAGCGGTCGCGGCAACGCCTGCGCCCGCCTCAGAAGCGGCCCCGATTGCTGCTGCTGCATCGGATGCCGAACGCGATGGCCCGGTTGTCGTGACGCGCCCCGAGCCGTCAGAACCTGAACAGGAACCTGCGATCCAGCACGATCCACGCCCCGACTTCGCTGGCCGGCCGCTGCCCGCCGCACATGTCGAGGCGACCCCCGGCGATGAACAGGTTGTCGCCGATGCCGTCCTGTCCGAGGAGCCTGAGGCCGAAGTGGGCGCTAAAGTGCCCGCTCCGTCCGATGGCTCGCCCGGTTTTGCCAGCCTGTTTGGCTGGCGCCGTTCGGCGGAAGGGGAGAATGACGACACGCCCGAAAAGCCCCCGGCACGCGAGTCCATCGTCTCCTCCCCGGATGATCATCCGGACGCTGCACCCTTCGACGATGAAGACCTGGAAATCCCGGCCTTTCTGCGCCGGTCTGCGAACAATTAGCGCCTGCTGATCGGCTGGTCCAGGCTGTCATTTAAATCCATATTTATCAGGGCATTATGTACCCTGTTAGCAATTGCAACAGAACGAAATATTCCTTGTTTTGCGTGGCGGCGGCCCATCGTCCATTTAGGGTGAGACAGAGTAGGGTAGTTGCGTGCAGTTTCAGCAGACCATCAACAAGATCGCGCATTGCGCAGGAATTGGCGTTCATAGCGGGCTTAAATCCCGTTTGACACTGAAGCCCGCCAAAGCTGGCGAGGGCATCGTGTTTATCCGCACCGATGTCACCGATCGCGATAACCGCGTCCCGGCCATTGGCGATGCCGTCTCCGATGTGATGCTGGGCACGACGCTGGAAAACGAAGCCGGCGTGAAAGTCGCCGTGGTCGAGCACCTTCTGGCAGCATGTGCCGGCATGGGCGTCGACAATCTGATCATCGAGATGGATGCCGAAGAAACGCCCATCATGGATGGCTCGGCCTCTGTGTTCTGCGAATTGATCCGCGCTGCGGGCCTGCGCACGCTGGGGGCCTCGCGCCGCCGCATCCGTATTCTCGAAACCATCGAGATTGAGGACGGCGTGAAATGGGCGCGCCTGTCGCCGTCAAATGATGACTGGCTGACAATCCGCGCCCGTATCGATTTTGAAAGCCGTGCCATTGGCGTTCAGCAAATGGCGCTGCGCCTGTCTCCGGGCATGTTTGCCCGCGATCTGGCTTTTGCCCGCACCTTCGGCTTTGCGCGCGATGTTGAGAAGCTCCAGTCCATGGGTCTTGCCCGTGGCGGCTCGCTCGATAATGCCGTGGTTCTGGATGGCGATGATATTGTAAACCCGGAAGGCCTGCGCTCGGGCGATGAGTTCATTCGCCACAAGATTCTCGATGCCGTGGGTGACCTTATGCTCGCGGGCGCACCGATTGCCGGGGCCTATGACGCCAATCAGCCCGGCCATGCGCTTAACAATATGCTGGTGCGGAAGCTGCTGGAAAACCCGCAGGCCTGGTGCTGGGAGACCGATAGTGTTGATGCTGAGGCCGGCACGATGCAGGTCGCAATCGCCTAGCCAGATCAGGCTTTAAACGTCAAATATCCTGAGATGTCAGACCGTTGCCCGCGGTGTGCGTGCCATTGCCGTTTTGGGCGGGCAGGCCTGCACTGGCGGTCTCTTCGTCCCCGGTGGCCAGCGAGCGCACCAGTGACAGGACAGCCCCGCGAACCTGTTCGTCCTCGATCCGCGAGAAATTGCGCACAAGGTCAATCACATGCCGCGACGATGTCTGGTCGGTCTGCTCGTCTTCGCTGATCGCATCGAAAAACCAGCCGACATTGGTTTCAAGCGTCTGGGCAATCTGGTGCAGCCGTCCGGCACTGACGCGATTTGCGCCGGTCTCATACTTCTGCACCTGCTGGTAGGAGATGTTCAGCGCATCGCCGAGCTGGTCCTGCGTGAAGCCGAGCAGGATGCGGCGGCGGCGAATTCGCTCGCCCACGCGGCGATCGATATCTGAGGCGGCATTTACGGCGCTTGGCATGAAGGCATCCTGTCTGCTCGTTCGGGCGGCTTTGCAGTGCATTTTGGTCTGACCAATCAGAGATAGATCGCCGGTTTGTGCAGGCAAGGGCAGGGTATTTTCCCCATGCCCTGCGGCATGGTCTTGGTTTCGCCCATGGTTCGCGATATCCCTCACTTAACGCATCAAGGAACGACGCTGCATGAACATGTCTTCGAGCCGAACACTGCTTGCGCTGGCTCTGGGCGCGATGGCCCTGACCGCCTGCCAGTCCGGGACGCGCTCGCGCGAAGCCGCCTATATCGAGCGCCCGGTCGAGCAGATCTATAACCTCGCCACCGAAGAGCTCGACAAGCGCGATTACACAGAGGCGATTTCGCTCTTCAATGAAGTGGAGCGCCAGCACCCTTATTCGGAATGGGCGCGCCGCTCCACGCTGATGTCAGCCTTCGCCGCCTATCGCTCCCGCCGCTACGATGAGGCCGTCGATACCGCCCGGCGCTATATCGGCCTGCATCCCGGCACGGACGGGGCCGCCTATGCCTACTATCTCGTCGCCATCAGCCATTTTGAGCAGATCGTGGATGTTGGCCGCGATCAGGGCACGACCGAGCTTGCCAAGGCTGCGCTGGAAGATGTTGAACGCCGCTTTCCTGAAAGCGAGTACGCCAAGGATGTCCGCCTGAAGATCGATATGGTCAACGACCAGCTCGCCGGTAAGGAAATGGAAGTTGGCCGCTGGTATCTGCGCCGCGATCAGCACCTTGCCGCGATCAACCGTTTCCGCACGGTGGTCACAGACTATCAGACGACATCCCACACGCCCGAAGCGCTCCATCGTCTGGTGGAAAGCTATCTTTCGGTTGGGTTGCGGGCAGAAGCGCAGGCCTCCGGGGCCGTGCTTGGCTACAACTATCCGAACACAGACTGGTATCGGGACACCTACCGCCTGCTTACGCAGGAAGGTCTGAACCCTAATGCCGAGCCGCCACGCGAAGGCTGGCTCTCCCGCATTTTCTAGCCGGCGGTGGCCTGCCTGTAGCGGGCAAGGCTCGTCGCCGGCCAGTAACTGGCCCGGTTGTAATAGTTTGCGACCGACGGCACACTATCCGGCACCACCACCCAGTCCTGCTTGCTGGACGTGAAGATATGAATGTCGGGCGGTGCAAGCGAAGGGTCGTCCAGCGTCCCGGCACTCACAAAACTCACCGCTTTCCCCGCGCCTGAATAATGGCTCCAGACCGCAACGAGGCATTTCGGGCATCGCGCTACGCTCTGCCCGCGCCCGCTGCTGGACGGGATCTTTGTCAGCGCGGGGGCGTCCCCAAGGCGGGTTACCGATGAGGACTCCATAATTGCGTTCAGCGCGAAGGCCGATCCTGTCTCTCGCTGGCACCAGCTGCAGTGACAGCAATGGACGAACATCGGAGCTTGCAGCAGGCCAAAGCGCACCGTCCCACAGGTGCATCCGCCTTCTGCATAGTGCGATTGTGCTGAGTCCATGATGCCCTCCTGTCTCCGCCATCCAAGGGGTGCCCGGAGCTGAAGTCAAGCGGTTGTTCCGGTTTTGTTCCTATGCTATTGCTCGCGTCATGTTGACCGCTCTGAGCATTCGCGACTTCGTCCTGATCGACCGGCTGACCCTTGAGCCGCGCGCCGGGCTGACCACGCTGACCGGGGAAACCGGGGCCGGTAAATCCATCATTCTCGATGCGCTCGGCCTTTGCCTTGGCGGCACAGCGGAGAAGCGCTTCATCCGCGCTGGCACGGACGCGGCCAGCGTCACCGCTGAATTCGCCCCAGAAGACGGCCATCCCGTCTGGGCCGCGCTGGAAAGCAGGGATGTCGCCTGCG
>JBCBTR010000106.1:0-7115 GCA_039818545.1 Pseudomonadota bacterium | reverse complement strand
GGCGTAGGCTTTCTTGTCGGGATGAGCGAACCAGATCGGGTCGTCGACCTTGTCCGGGTCGAAGCCATCCTCGACGAGTTCCACCTTGCGGTATTTGAACGTCTGCCCTCCTACGCCCTGCCCCTCTTTATTCGTGTGCAGCAGGAAGCAGAGACCACAGGCACGTTCAAATACCGCAAGGTGGAACTCGTCGAGGATGGCTTC
The DNA here is from genome assembly GCA_039818545.1 of Pseudomonadota bacterium. Classification (GTDB taxonomy): domain Bacteria; phylum Pseudomonadota; class Alphaproteobacteria; order Caulobacterales; family Hyphomonadaceae; genus JANQQC01. The sequence goes on along the minus strand of JBCBTR010000106.1, from coordinate 6,911 downwards.
GACCCGGACAAGGTCGACGACCCGATCTGGTTCGCTCATCCCGACAAGAAAGCCTACGCCCCGCTCAGCCGCGACGAATACGAAACCGTCGTCTCCGGCGGCTACAAGTTCTAGGGCTCCGCCGGTTGGGGCACCAGCCTAAGCCGATGCTGTCGCGATGTCCTCGATCCAGGGGAAGTGCTCCCGGCCGACAAAGATCTGCTCGTTGATCACATAGGCCGGCACACCGACGATCCCGCGCTCATCGGCCTCTGATTGCGCACGGTCCAGAGCCTCGCGCAGTCTTGCTTCATCGCAATCGATCGCCGCATACCCGCACGCCACCCACAGCGCCTTGACCGTTGCCGGATCGTTCAGATCGGCATGATCCACCCAGTAAGCCGCGAACGCCGCCTTCACGAACCGCTCCCGGCCAGAGGTGATCGATGCCAGCGCCCCAAGTGCAAGGTCGGTCACGCCGAGCGTCTCAGGATAATTCAGAACCAGCCCCTGAAGCGCAGCGTACTTGATATGGGTCGCGCGCTGTGAGGCGGCGCGCACCCGGCGATGGGACTCTCCCACTGTCTCATTCCCTTTGAGCACCGGCACATCCCGCTCAACCGCGCGATAGGGGGTCCAGCTCAATTCAAGACCAAGTCGTGCGGCCAGCGCAATCGTCGGCTTCAGCGCCAGATACGCCGCCGGTGATTTGAAATCGACATAGACGGTCAGCATGGCGCGATCTCATAGGCGATGTCCGGGGCCGGCCCTTCGCCGCCGGTCAAGCACCAGCGAATGTAGGGAATATGCTCGCGCCCGAAAAAGATGTCGTCGCCCAGCACATAGGTCGGCACGCCATAGATCCCGCTCGGATGAAACTGCGGCTGCAGGGCATCGTGCACGGCGCGGCCCTCCCCCGCCTGAAACGTCGCAAAGCCATCCGCGTCAATGCCGGCCTCCCGCAGGCACGCCTCGACGACCGTTACATCTTCAATGTCCAGCTCCCGTCGCCAGAAGGGCGGATAGACCGAATCGAAATAACGCCCCAGTTTTTCGCGGTCGCGCTGCATCACCCAGAGGATGCCGATATTGGCGATACTCGACTCCCAGATTTTCTCCGTGCCCTTCAGCATCAGGCCCTGACGTTCGGCGTATCGCCGGGCATCGCGATAGGAATAGCGGATCGCATTCCACGTCGTCTTGCTGCGCCCTTCCGAGGCAACGACCTTGCCCGCCTTCTTCTCGGCTGAACCGAGATAGCTCGGAATGTCGAGGGTCAGCGGTCGCCAGTCGAACTGAAGGCCAAGCTCGGCCTCAAGGGCGAGCGTCGGGCGGATCGCCACGAACGCATACGGGCTCTTTACATCGACATAGACGATGAGCGGCGCGTCGCTTTCCAGCGGGGTCAACGATCAGCCGCCGCGTGCGCCGGTACTGGCCTCTTCGGTCAGCAGCGGCTCGAATTTCAACACACTCGCCTGCAGTACGACCTTACCAATATCGTCTGTGTCCGCCTCAATGCGCACCGGCACCGTCGCGCCATTCGGCATTTCCGCCAGATACATGCGCAATGGCCCGTCGATCCCGGTCAGGTTGTCATTGTCAGACTCCCCTTCCTTGTACCCGGCGACCTTGTCCATGCGGACATGGCACTCGATGGCCTCGCCGCGCCAGACATCGGAGCGGACAGTTTTCCGTCCGGCATTGGTCAGGTGCAGATGCGTCAGCTGGCGCCCGTCGAACACTTTCAGGGGCCCGCCGCACGGGTCCTCCCCTTCGGCGCGCGGTTCCAGCGCGAAGGTGATCAGCGCAGTGATCGGGTCGGTGGCATCCAGCGCCTGTTCGGCGGTTGCCGCCGGATCGCCGAGATTCCCGAAGACCGGCTTCGCCGTCATCGTGAAATCGTCCTTGCCATAGGTTAGCTCGACCCGGCGGTTCTTCTTCCCGTCGCTGTTCTGGGAGACATAGGCATAAGTATCGAGCCGGTCGTCTCGAGTGTAGCCCGTCGCTGACAGCGAGAGATCGTAATTGACGAGAATATCCGCCAGCCCCGTCGTCTTGACCTTGGACCGGATCGAATACGTGTCGTCCTTGATATCAGCGGTAAAGCGCGCCTTGCCGGTAATCGGGATAAACAGCGCCCAGGCGGTCGCGCGCAGCTCATACGTCATGCGCATGGGTTCGCCCGCTTTCACAGCCGAAAGCGGCGTTGCAGGGCGCATATCGCTGTCTGCAGAGGCTGAAACACCGGCCGTGGTCGCCAATAGCGCAGCGGCAAAAGCGATGGACTTCTTCATGGGCGAGCCCTTCTAAAACACATCCGGCAAGCCGGTTATCTATGCTCTATAAGGGGCAAGGTGCAATCCAGTGTGAACACGCCTGCCCCGGTTCGGCCCTATTTGCCCGCAACGGCCCGCGCCGGCACGTGTCCCCGGCAGTTGACGGCACGCGCCCGGAGAGGTAATTGCCGCCCTTCGACTTTTCCAAGACCGATTACGAGAGCGAGCCCATGTCGCGCGAATGCGAGCTTACCGGCGTCAAGCCGATGTCCGGCCACAATGTGAGCCACTCACAGGTGAAAACCAAGCGCCGGTTCCTGCCGAACCTGGTGCGCGTGTCCCTGCGCTCTGAAGCGCTGGACCAGACCTTCAAATTCCGCATCGCGGCCAAGGCCCTGCGCACGGTCGACAAGCTGGGCGGGCTCGACGAGTTCCTCGCCAAGGCCAAGGACGACACCCTGTCCGACAAGGCCCGCAAGATCAAAAAGAACATCGCCAAGAAGGCCGAAGAGACCCCTGCCGCCTAAGCGCCATCTTGCAGATGATTTCAAAAAGCGCGTCTCCGATGGAGGCGCGTTTTTTCGTTTGGGCTCGGCCCACAGGAACCGGCTCCTTAGCCAATTGCTGGTACCCAACCGGAAAATCGCTAGAAACCGCCCCATGACCAAGCACAAACGTGGCCCATGGGCCGTTCACAGCATCGAGACTCGGTTCCAGAATCCATGGATCAGCGTGCAGGACCATGCCGTCACTCAGCCGGATGGCTCGCCCGGCCAGTATGGCGTCGTCTCTTTCGCCAATATGGCGGTCGGCGTGTTGCCGATTGATGCCGACGGTCATATCTGGATGGTCGGCCAGCACCGCTTCCCGCATGACGCCTATAGCTGGGAACTCCCCGAAGGCGGCGGCCCAAAGCATGAAGACCCGCTCATCGCCGCCAAACGCGAGCTGTCGGAAGAGACCGGCCTGACCGCATCGCACTGGCATCCCCTCGCCGAATTCGACCTCTCAAACTCGGTCACCGACGAGGTCTCCGCCTGCTTCCTCGCCTGGGGTCTGACCGAAGGCACGGCCACCCCGGAGCCAAGCGAGGATCTCGCCGTGAAGCGCATCCCCTTCTCCGTCCTGCTCGACGATGTTCATGCCGGGCGCATCCGCGACAGCCTCACCATCATCATGGCACTGGCCGCAGACTCAACAGCCCGGCGCGGCGCGCTTCCTGAGGAAGTCGCGGCCCTCATCCTTGCAAAATAGGGATTTTTCGGCCCAATGAGCGCTGTTTTCCGGAGTCCTCTGCCGATGCGCGCCCTGTTCGCCACTCTTATTCTGTTCTCAATCGCAGCCTGTGACGATGCGGTCGACGCCCCGCCGCCGCTGCCCGTGATTGACGATTCCAACAAGGCCACCGTCTATATTGGCGGTACGATCTATACCGGCCGGCCCGAAGCCCCGACCGCAGATTTCGTGAAAGTCGACGCCGAAGGGCGCATCGAAAATGTCATCACCGGGGCTGATGCCGCCAATGCCGCGTTCGCCCATGCCCGCGAGAACCACGCAAATATCGTCAATCTTGAAGGCGCGGTGATGTTTCCCGGCTTTGTCGATGCCCACGCCCACCTGCTCGGCATAGGCCAGCGCGAACTTCGGCTCGATCTTTCCAATGTCCTCTCCATCGAGGAGCTGACCGTCCGGATCACCGAAGAGCTCGCCGACAAGGCTGAAGGCGAAGTGTTGTTCGGGACGGGCTGGATCGAGACCGGCTGGCCGGAACGCCGCATGCCGTCCATTGAGGATCTCGACCCGGTCAGCCCGGACAATCCGGTCATTCTCGTGCGCGCAGACGGCCACGCCCTCATCGCCAACTCAGCCGCCCTTGAGGCCGCCGGTATCGGCTTCAACACGGTCGATCCGCAAGGCGGCCAGATCGAGCGCGGCGATGACGGACAGGCCACCGGCATGCTCATCGACAATGCGATGGGCCGGGCCCTCTCTCTCGTCGCTCAGCCGAGCGAAGCCGATATCGTAACGGCGCTCGCCACCGGCGCAGATGTCTATGCCCGCCGCGGCTGGACCGGCCTGCACAATATGAGCGTCGAGCCCGAGCACGCCCCTCTTCTGGAGCGCCTCGCCCTGGAAGACCGGATGCCCGTTCGCCTCCACAATGCCTATGATCCGTCTGGCTTCGAACTGGTCGCCCGTCGCCGGCATGAGACCGACACGATCCAGAACCGCGCAATCAAGATCTACATGGACGGCGCGCTCGGCAGCCGCGGGGCGCAGCTCGCTGAGCCTTATGCGGACCGCCCCGAAACCAGCGGCCTCGCCCTGCTTGAGGATGATGCGCTGCTCGACCAGATGAACCGCGCCGCCGAAGAAAGCGTGCAGCTCGCCATCCATGCCATTGGCGACCTCGCCAACAAGCGCGTGCTCGACACGATCGAGACCCACTACCCCACCACGGCGCACGCCCTGCGCTGGCGCATCGAGCATGCGCAGATCATCCAGCCAGATGACATTGCGCGCGTCGCAGAGCTGCAGCTCATCGCGTCCATGCAGCCCTCGCACGCCATCGGCGATCTCTTCTTCGCACCAGACCGGCTCGGGCCTGACCGGCTGGACGGGGCCTATGCATGGAATAGCCTGATTGAAGCCGGCGCCGTCATCGCCGGTGGATCGGACGCCCCGGTCGAGGTCGGCTCTCCGCAGATCGAATTCTACGCCGCCGTCGCCCGGCGCGGCCTGAACGGCTATCAGGACGAGGCATGGCGGCCAGGCGAAGCCGTCTCTCGCGAGAACGCGCTGAAAATGTTCACCATCTGGCCGGCCTATGCAAGCTTTCAGGAAGATGACCTCGGCACCATAGCACCCGGCAAACTGGCTGATTTCACGGTCTTTGACCGAGACCTGATGACCATCCCGGCCGAGGAAATACTGGAGGCCCGCCCCGTCATGACCATCGTCGCCGGAGACATCATCTTCCCAGCAAATGAGTAGGCGATCTTGGCAAAAGATGCCTTTGCATCGCTCGACAGCGTTAATAGCACGGCGCTTGCAATGTGCCGTGCATGTCCAAAACCCTCGTGGATACGATCTCGCGGGCCCTTGCTGCTCTTGTCGCTGCGCTGCTTCTGCTGAAATTCGGCCTCGCCGCAGCAGAAAAACATGCCGCCGAAGAGCCCTCACGCGACGCCGTTCAACAGCGTTGAGCTGAGCCCCACTGCCGTTTCCCTTTCGTCACACTAGGCGAGCGGCGCGAGCGTGCTAAAACCCCTACCCTACACGCCAGTTGAGACCTCCCATGACCGCAATGACCAATTCCGACGCCCTTGAGGGCATGACGCCGACCGAAACCATCGACGTCAAAAAAGTATTCGGCATCGATACGAAGATGAAGGTCGTCGGCTTCAAGGAGAAGACGGAATACGTCCCAGAATTCGATCCCGCCTACCGCTTCGACCCTCAGACGACGATGGCGATCCTAGCCGGTCTCCAGCACAATCGCCGCGTCATGGTTCAGGGCTATCACGGCACCGGTAAGTCGACCCATATCGAACAGGTCGCCGCGCGCCTCAACTGGCCGCTCATCCGGGTGAACCTCGACAGCCACGTCTCCCGGATCGATCTTGTCGGCAAGGATGCCATCGTCCTGAAAGACGGCCAGCAGATCACCGAGTTCCGCGAAGGCATCCTGCCATGGGCACTTCAGCGCCCGGTTGCCATCGTGTTCGACGAATACGATGCAGGCCGGCCTGACGTGATGTTCGTGATCCAGCGCGTTCTGGAGGCTTCCGGCCGCCTGACCCTGCTCGACCAGAACCGCGTGATTTCGCCGAACCCCTACTTCCGCCTGTTCGCCACCACCAACACAGTTGGCCTTGGCGACACGACCGGCCTCTATCACGGCACGCAGCAGCTCAATCAGGGCCAGATGGACCGCTGGAGTGTTGTCACCACGCTGAACTATCTCGAACACGATGCCGAAGTGGAAATCGTGAAATCCCGCGATACCGGCGTCGACGAGGAGACCCTGTCCAAGATGGTGCGCCTTGCGGACCTCACCCGGAACGCCTTCATGAATGGCGACATCTCAACCGTGATGAGCCCCCGGACGGTGATCACATGGGCAGAGAACTACGCGATCTTCGGCGAACTCGGCCACGCCTTCCGCGTCACCTTCCTGAACAAGTGCGATGAGCTGGAACGCCCGCTCGTTGCCGAGTTCTACCAGCGCTGTTTCTCCGAAGAACTTCCCGAAAGCGCGCTGATGGTAAAGGTTGCCTAAGACCCAGCCACCTGAAACGGCGTCAGGCGCAGGATCAGTTCTGCCTGACGCCTGCATTCGGTTTTCTGGAGCAACCGCTTCACCAGGCTTCGTGTCGTGTGCTCCGTCACCCGGCGCTGAGTTGAAATCTCCGCAACGGTCCGCCCCGCGAAAAGATGCTGCGCGACATCGATCTCTGCCGCGGTCAGCCCGAACGCGTCCTCCAGCAGCGCCGCATCGAGCCGGCGCGGCGCAGACACGGGCACGAGCCGGATCAGCAGGCCATTGGCGTGGGACAGCACCCCCTGCAGCCGGGGCGCGGGCGTGACAGAACAAATCCACAGCGCCTCCCCGTCTGCCCCATGCCGGAATGCGAACCGGCCACTGCCCGC
>JBCBTR010000105.1:0-7156 GCA_039818545.1 Pseudomonadota bacterium | reverse complement strand
GCATTGATGCCGGTGTCGCGGTGAACGTCTCCCCGATGCAGTTCGAGCAGAAACGGTTCGTAGACAAGATCATCGAGTCGATGCGCCTGACCGGCCTGCCGCCGACCAAGCTCGAACTGCATCGGGGAGACGTTCACCGCGACACCGGCATCAATGCCCGCATCGGTCCATTCCTTCGCCTTCTGACAGGCCTGAATGAGGATGTGGTCGCCAATGTCGCGAATGAGGCCGGTTTCCTCAGCCAGCGGAATAAATGCAGCAGGCGAGATGATCTTGCCGCCCGGCCGCCGCCAGCGGGCCAGAGCCTCGAAGCCGGTGATGCGGCCGGTCTTGAAGTCTACCTTTGGCTGGAAGGAGGCGCGGAACTCCTGATTCTCGATGCCTTCGCGCAGCTCCGCCTCAAGGCGAAGGCGTCCTTCCTCGATCCGGTCGAGGCGTGGCGTGTAGAATTTGAAGCCCATGCTGTCGTCATTCAGCATCTTCTTCAGCGCGAGTTCTGACCGTCCGAGGATGGCATCCGGCGTCGCGCCGTCTTCGGGGATCATCGCAACCCCGCCGGACACGCGGACAAATACCTCGCGCCCATCAATCTCGAACGCGGCGGCAAGCCGGCGCCTCAGGGCCCGGAGCAGGGCAGACACATCGGATCGGCTGCCGGACTCTGCGATGAACAGGCCGAGATGGTCTTCCGATACGGCACCAATGGCGAAGGCTTCACGTTTGTCCTTGGCGTCGGCGAAATGGGCGTTCATCTCCCCGTTGAGCCGATCGGCGGCGGACCGCAGGAGGTCACGCATCGTGTTTTGGGCGCTGGCCGCGCTGATCGCCCCCTCCGGCTCGAACCGAAGCAGGATGTAGGCTGCCGGGGCATCGAAGGTCGCCATGCCGCCGGCGGCCTTCAGGCGTTCGATGATCAGGGCCGAGTTGGGCAGGCCGGTGGTTGGGTCGCGATAGACCTTGCGACGCATGTCTTCATGTTTGCGGCGCAGGCGCTGGCTTGCCCGGCTGAGCGCGACGCGCAGGCGGAACATCTCGGAGAACGCGACATCGCCGACGAATTCGGTGGCCTGCGTATCGCCGAGACTGGAGGCGTAGTCGGTGAGCCGGTTCAAACCGGCACTGATGCGGCCCGAATAGAAGGCTGCGGAGATATAGGCTGCGACGATGCAGAAACCGGCCAGCACTACCAGCAGCCAGTAGGGGAGCGGTGGTGTGTAGGGGGCCATCGGGCTGGCGACCAGCGTGCCGACGGTGGTGGTCTGATAAACAATCGGGTATCGCCGGGCGCTCGATGAATTCACCGCTTCGCGATTCCCCGCGATCACCGTGTTGTCGAGGCCGATCACGGCCCCCTTGCCATCGGTGTGTACGTTCAGGATGTGATCAATGCGCGAGGTTTCGCGCCATGCCACGTCCGGTGCGATGGTTTCGGCCAGAGTTGCAGCAGCTCTGTCGGAGGCTGCCGAGGCGCTGTAAGAGGAATAGACCAGCGCCGCGCTCATGATCGCAATGACAAGTATGCCAGCGACGCTCGCCGCCACGATGGGCATCGACCGAGCGATTCCGAGCCTTTGAAGGTTCAGCGCTGTCTGTTTGTCTGTCGACAAGGCTGTTCACCCTCTCCGCCACTTCCGCACACCTAAAACGCGAAAACATTTAGAATTCAGTGAACATTACGAAGTGGAATGCTTAATGTTTTCGCACTATGTGAGCGCGATGACCGATACAAGAACCGCCTCGAAAAGCCGTGAAACCCGCGAGACCACCATTGAGGTCAGTCTTGATCTGGATGGGACGGGCAAAAGCGACCTGTCCACGGGGATCGGTTTTTTCGATCATATGCTGGAATCTTTTTCCAAGCATTCGGCCATCGACCTGACGGTGAAGGCCAAAGGCGACCTGCATGTCGACATGCATCACACGGTGGAAGACACCGGCATTGTGATCGGTCAGTGCATCAGGGACGCGCTCGGCGATTTTGCCGGGATTACGCGGTTTGGCCATGCCTATGTGCCGATGGACGAGACGCTCAGCCGCGCTTCGGTCGATCTTTGTAAGCGCCCATACCTGATCTGGAAGGTTGATTTCACGCGCGACAAGATCGGCGAGATGGACACTGAGCTGTTCAAGGAATTCTTCCACGCCCTCGCGGGCAATGGCGGCATGTGCCTGCACGTGGAGAATCTCTACGGCGAGAACAGCCACCACATCATTGAGAGCTGTTACAAGGCGACCGCGCGGGCCCTGCGCGCCGCGATTACCCCCGATGCCCGCATGGGCGGCGCGCCGGCCTCGACCAAGGGTTCGCTCTAAACCTTTCCGGTTTGCCGGAACCAATCCTGTCCCAACTCGTTCTCAACTTCGGGAATGATGGATGATGGGTTGATCTCATGGCAGCTGAAAATTTCAGTCTTGGTGTGGCGCTTCTGGCGCTGAGTTTTGATGCGGACTCTCCCTGGTATGATGGGGATGTCCGCCATGTCGCCACAGCGCTCTCGCATGGCGGTGCTCATGTTCGGGCGTTTGTGTTCGACATGCCGCGCGGCGAGCGACGCACCGACGCCGGGATCGAAGTGATCGGCCTGGGCTCGGCAAAGACGGCAGCTGACGCCCCCTATCCGACCATCGGGCGGATTGACCGGTTCATGATCCGCCGGCTGATGCGACTGGAGCATTGGAAGGCACCGTTCGATATTATCGAGGCCGACAGCCGGTTCGGCATTGCATCCGGGCTGACGCGTTTCCCCGCATCGCTCATCATCAGCCTGCCGGAACATGCCGGCCGGCGGGATGATTTCCCAACGCAAGCGATCGAGCAGCGCACCGCGCATGCGGCCGATGGCTTCATTTCGCCAAGCCGCGATAGCGCTGCCGCCGCGCGTCATGTCTACGATCTGCCATTCGGGCGGCCACATCGCGTGGTCGCTCCGCTGACGCGGTCTTCCTCGCTTGAAGACTATCGGCTCGCAGCATGCCAGCGCATCGATCTCTATCGCGAAGCGCTGGCGCTGGAAGGCGTCCACGCACGCACCGGAATGGCCCCGGCCTACGCGGTCGAGCCGGTTCGCTCACGGGTCCGCCCGAGTGCCGGACCAGCCTTTGTCCGCTCCAGCCAGATGGCCAGCTAAGACGGGCAGGGCGTTGAGCCCTTCATCACGCTGAAAGGCGCTGTTCGATCAGGTCTGCCGGGTAAGGACGCTGATAGGGCTCGATCCCGTACTTTGACCGGATCGCCTCTGTGGGCTGTCCCCACTCGGATTCCCAGTCGATGGTGATCAGGGGCGGCGACCGCCGGCCATGGACATAGGCGCTGACAATCGTCGTCATCAGCACTGGGTAGCCAATGGAGGGGGTGATCGCGCCGACAGCGGCCATCACGGCAAGGAACTGCGCCGAATAGGCGTGGCCGAACTGCGCCATCTGGAAGGCCGACAGGGCAATCTCATGCAGCGCCGTCGTCTCGTATCCGGCGACGATATGCCAGAGATCGTGAGACTGCAGGATCCGCGTGTTCAGATAGTCGAGCGGCGTCGGCAGGGCCGACAGGCCAATCTCGTCCCGGTCCAGCACTTCAAGGTCAAATGTATTGTCCACGATCAGGTCGTGGAAGGTCCGCCCGAGCGATCCCTGCGGACAGGCGGCCAGCGTTCCCAGTTCGATGCGATTGGGCAGCGGGTCTTCTGCAATCCCCGTCACACCGGGATAGGCCTTTGCAGCTTTTGCCGTGCGGCTGAGATAGCTCTCGCCCAGCGTGCCACCGAGCTCCGCCGTCCGCGCCGTGATCTGTATTGCATCGAGCTTGCCGGCGATCGCATCTTCCGCAATCGCCCAATACTCGTCCCAGAGGCCGTCCGGCGTGGACAGGGACGCCATGCTTTCCGTTGCAAGCGCTGGGGCTCCAATCGGCTCGCCGGTCCAGCCTTCGCAGAAGCCGTCATAGACATGCGGGATCGTGTCTGGCGAGAGAAAGGCGGCATGAGCCAGCACCGCTGCCGCATCAACACGGGCCCGGCGAGAGACCAGTCCACGCCATCGCCGCGCTGTCCGTCCGCAGCGAAGCGCCTGCGCGCGATCTGGCCGCGCGCCAACTTTACCGAGAAAGGCCGGTTTCACATCGGATTGTTTCATCGCGATTTTCCTCCGGCCGGAATGATTATGCACTTGCGGCCCTGCGGCAAGCCAGCAGGCCAATAGCTCTATCGTTTCAGCGGCAGCGGCGCTAAGAGCGTCGCCATGCGTATGATCGCTCTCATCGACTATGGTTCCGGCAACATCCACTCGGCTGAGCGCGCCCTGCGTGCGGCGGCTGATGAGGCGAAGAAAACGCCTGAAATCTGGGTCACATCAGACCCGGACGCCATCCGTCAGGCGGACCGTATTGTCTTGCCGGGCGTTGGCCACTTCGCCGATTGCATGAGTGAGCTGGAATCACGCGCCGGGGTTGTGGAGGCCCTGAGAGAAGTGGTTTTGGAACGCAGCGTACCATTTCTCGGAATCTGTGTGGGTATGCAGCTTCTGGCGTCTCGCGGTCTCGAAGATGGCGTGACGCCGGGTCTTGGCTGGATCGCTGGCGATGTGGCCGAGATTACACCGGGGCCGGGCTATGCGATCCCACATATGGGCTGGAATTCGCTCTCCTTTGATACCGTGCACCCGGTGCTCGATGGTCTGGGCGCGGACCCTCATGCCTATTTCGTGCACTCCTATGCTCTCACGCCGGCAGAACCGGGTGTCATTGCCGCGACCACCGACTATGGCGGCCAGATCACGGCGGCCGTCGCCCGGGACAATATCTTCGGCACGCAGTTCCACCCGGAAAAGAGCCAGCGCGTCGGCCTGAAACTGCTCTCTAACTTCGTGCTCTGGGACCCGTCATGAGTTTCGATCTCTACCCCGCCATCGACCTGAAAGATGGGGCCTGTGTGCGCCTGATCCGGGGTGAAATGGATCAGGCGACCACTTTCAATGATGACCCCGCCGATCAGGCCGCGCGGTTTGCCGCTATGGGCTTTTCAAAACTGCATGTGGTCGACCTCAACGGCGCGTTCGATGGCGCAACCGCGAATGGTGCGGCGGTGCGCGCAATCCTGAAAGCAACCGATGCGCCGGTCCAGCTTGGCGGCGGTATCCGCACCCGCGCGCAGATCGAAGCGTGGTTGGACGCGGGCATTTCGCGCGTCATCCTCGGCACGGCGGCGCTGCGTGATCCGGACCTTGTGCGGGAGGCCGCAAGAGCCTTGCCGGGCCGCGTGGCGGTCGGCATCGACGCGGTTAACGGTATGGTCGCGGTCGAAGGCTGGGCGGAAACCTCGGATATGAAGGCGGTCGAACTCGCACGTGCCTTCGAAGGTTGCGGCGTGGCGGCGATCATCGCGACGGACATTGGCCGCGATGGCATGAAGACCGGCGTGAATGTCGAGTTCACCGGCGAGATTGCCGATGCGGTCTCCATCCCCGTCATCGCCTCCGGCGGCGTCAAAGGTGTGGAAGACATCACCGAGCTGAAAGCGCGGGCCGGCACGCGCGCGATCTCCGGCGCAATCCTCGGACGCGCGCTCTATGATGGGGACATTGACCCGAAAGCGGCAGTTGATGCGGCAGGCTAGCTGGCGGTCGCTTCTTCCGGGTTCAGCTGGATCATCCGCAGGTTGAGCGTGGCCGCGATGGTCACCCAGAGAAGATACGGCGCGAGCAGGGCGGCCGCGAGCGGCGTGTGTGGGACAAAAACCACCATCGTCGCCACGATAGAGAGCCAGAGAACGATCACGTCCGCCATCGCCCAGTCCATCCGGCGCACGCCGAAAAACAGAGCGGACCAGCCCGCATTGAGCATCAGGCTGACCACATAAACCGCCAGCGCTGGCCATGCCTCCCAGCCGGAGGCAGACCAGACAAGCCACCCGGCCACTGTGATCTTCACGTAAAGAATGCTCCAGACCACCGGGAACGCCCAGCCGGGCGGGGTCCAGGGCGGCTTGGACAGGCCATCATACCACTCACCGGGCTTGAAGATCGCGCCAGAGGTGGCCGCAGCAAAGACAATGGCAAAGAAGACAAGAAAGGCGATCATGCAGGCAACCTCGAATAGTGGGCAGGCCAGTCATCGCCCTTACACCACACCTAGGGCGCGAAAGCGAAAATACACCCCGATTGCCGCCGCGCCGTGCGCAGTCTAAAGGCAGGGCCATGCTCAAGACCCGCATCATTCCCTGTCTCGACGTCAAAGACGGCCGCACCGTGAAAGGCGTCAATTTCGTCGACCTGCGCGATGCCGGAGACCCGGTCGCACTCGCGAAGGCATATTCCGATCAGGGCGCGGATGAGCTTTGCTTTCTCGATATCACCGCCTCCCATGAAGGCCGGGGCACCATGCTGGAGGTCGTCACCCGCACCGCTGAGCAATGCTTCATGCCGCTGACGGTCGGCGGCGGCGTGCGCAGCCCGGAAGACATGGTCCAACTGCTGCGCGCCGGTGCCGACAAGGTGGCGATCAATTCAGCCGCAGTGGAAGATCACGATCTGATCTCCCGGTGCGCCGCGAAAGCCGGTCGCCAGTGCGTGGTCGTCGCCATTGATGCGCGCGCGGACGGGGACAGCTACGAGGTCTTCACCCATGGTGGCCGGCGCGGCACGGGGATCGATGCGGTCGCTTACGCGCGTGAGGCTGAAAAGCGCGGCGCTGGCGAGATCCTTCTCACCAGTATGGACCGGGATGGGACCAAGGTGGGCTACGATCTGCCCATGCTCAAAGCCGTGAGCGATGCCGTGAACGTGCCTGTGATCGCATCCGGCGGCGCTGGCTCGGTCGAGGACCTCGCCCCGCCTGTGCTGGAGGCGGGGGCGAGCGCGGTCCTCGCCGCCTCGATTTTCCATTTTGGCGAAGCGAGCCTAGAACAGGCCCGCGCGGCACTAGAGCGTGCCGGCGCGCCCGTCCGTCCGCTTTAGGCCGGCATCAGGAGAGACGATATGTCGAGCAAGAAACCGCTGGGCGACGCAAAGGAACTCGCCGCTGTGCTGATCCGCCTGTCGGAGACGATTGACGAGCGCGCTGTCGATGGGGGGGACGATTCCTACACTGCCAAGCTCCTGAAGAAGGGCCCGTCGAAGTCCGCCCAGAAGATTGTCGAAGAAGCTGGCGAGATTGCCATCGCGCTGG
>JBCBTR010000104.1:0-7182 GCA_039818545.1 Pseudomonadota bacterium | reverse complement strand
CAGGATTTTGAGCTTCGTGCGGGTGGTCGGTGCCCGTATAGACGCGAAGTTTCGACAATTGGCGGCGTGCCAGGCTCGACTCGCGCGGCATCATGCGGCGAACGGCCAACTGAAGCGCGCGCTCAGGGAAACGTCCATCGAGGATTTTCTCTGGCGTGGTCGCCTTGATGCCACCGGGGTGACCGGTATGCCGGTAGTAGACCTTATCCTTCAGCTTATTGCCGGTGAAGACGATCTTCTCCGCATTGATCACGACGACATGGTCGCCGGTATCAATATGAGGGGTAAAGTCTGCGCGGTGTTTCCCGCGCAGGCGCTTGGCTATGTAAGACGCCAGACGGCCGGCCACGACGCCTTCAGCGTCAATGACGACCCACTTGTTCTCGACGTCGGCAGGTGCGTTATAGGTTTTCATCGCTCCTCTGGGAGCCTCTCAGTTCGGAGTTTCAAATGAAGTTCAAGCGCTGGCGTGTAAGCGCCCCCATTCGCGATGTCAACGTGGGGTGCGCGCTCTGTCTGTCTTTCCTGATCGCGGCCTGTGGTGGCGGGAGCGATGAGGGACAAAACAGCACGCCTGCAGCACCGGAACAAGCGGCCCCGGCAAACGAATTGCCGGCTGTGTGGTCGACCCGGTCGCTTGAAGGACCGGTGGTCGATATGGCGGCCTCCCATGGGGCCTCCCCTGTTCTGGCCATCGCATATGAGCGCGACGGGCTCCAATTCTTCAATTTCAACGCCGAACGAATCGCCGCGCCTGCCCCCTATGATGTGAAAGCGCTTGCAGACGGGCATCCCGCGACAGTTGCCGGCGCGGATATGATGATTTTCCCGGGCCTTGGGGCCGACAACACGCTCAAAGCCTATTTATTCGGTGACGGGTTGCTTGCTCCGGTGGAGGTCGCCCTCCCCGTCGAGGCAAACAATGTTGCGGGTCTGTGCAGCGGGGCGACCGGGTTTGGCGACGAGGATCTGTTTCAGGTCGCCTATTGGACCCGTGAGGCCTCGAGCGAGCTCAAAACGGGCCGCGTGTCCGTGGTCGACGAGGATTTTGTCTGGACGGACACCGGATCAACGCCCTCGCAGGCTCCGATTGGAGCCTGCCGGTTTGAGGCCGAAGGCGTCTCCACCACGAGCGATGCGGTGGTCGATGCAGCCATGCTGCGCCGGGGCGACTATGAGGCACGGGTCACAATTGGCATCGAAGGCGAGTTGTTTGTCACCGAGCCGGGCGACGAACCCGTTCGCTACAGTGTCCGTGATGGCCTGTCTGTTAGAGCGCCTGAGGAGCCAACGGCAATTGTCGCTGTGGGGCAGCCCCTTGGTGGCGGCTATCCGGGCGGTGTGATCATTGTGTCGGGCGAAGTCGCCCCCGACGACTATCAGGCCGTCTTCATCGATCCGTCTTTGCTCACACTCGATAAGGACTGAGCGCGTCCGGCGCGGACTGCAAGGCGAACGCTCGCCAGAAAGACGACGACGCCAAGCCCCTGATGCGTGAGCGCCATCATAAGCGGCGCGGCATTCACGAGCGTGAGCACGCCCCAGAGACTTTGAAGCGAAAGCAACCCGGCGAGTATGAGGAAGTCTTGCCGCAGCACGCCGTGCCGGTTCAGCCAGAATGCGATCCATCCCCCAAGGAACAAGGCATATGCCAGGAAGCGGTGATTGAACTGCGTCGCTTCACGCCCCTCGAACAGGCTTCGAACGCCTAATGCCCCATCGATGTAGCCCGCAGGAAAAAGCTCGCCGGCCATGAGGGGCCAGTCTGTATATGTCCGGCCTGCGTCGAGGCCGGCAACGAGCGCACCGCTCGCCATCTGCGTGCTGATACCGATTAGCAGCCCGATGGCCCAGATTTTTGCAGACTTCGATACGGTCCCTGTGAGGAGCGGTCTCAGCCCCATCCACAGCGCAACGATCACACCAATGATCAGCAGAGCCAGCGTGAAGTGCGTGGCGAGCCTGTAGGGCGCGACATCCACGCGCGTGGTCTCGCCGATCCCGCTCGCAACCATCCACCAGCCGATTGCGCCCTGAAGCCCGCCCAGCGCGATCAGGCCGGCATATGTCGCGATGCGGGAGCCTTTGAGCCAGCCTTTCGCAAGGAAGATGACGAAACCGGCGATTGCGACGAGGCCAATCAGCCGGCCAAACAGGCGATGTCCCCACTCCCACCAGAAGATGTACTGGAATTCTGCGAGGGACATGCCGCGGTTCTGGAGCTGGTACTCGGCCGTCTGGCGGTACTTATCGAACTCAACCGCCCATGCGGCATCCGAGAGCGGCGGCAGGGCTCCGCTGATGGGGTCCCATTCGGTTATCGAAAGACCAGAGTCTGTCAGCCGCGTCGCCCCACCGATCAGGATCATGGCGTAGACCATGACGCCGAGCAAAAGCAGCCAGAGGCGAATCCAGCGAACAGCGGGGTCAGAGATGGTGTTTTCTCTCATTGGGCCTAAATGCTCGTCTTATAGCGGACGGCAAGCGCCAAAGCGCCGCATACGTGTTTGGAAAGGCCTGACATGCGCAAACCCATCGCAATGATCGCAACGATCCTGTTTCTCATCGTCTGGGCGGTTGCAGCGGCCACGATCGGCTCGGCCATTACCGATTGGCCACAGCTTGTCCAACTCGTCTTCTATGTTGTCGCCGGGATTGGCTGGGTCTTCCCGCTCAAGCCGCTAATGGCGTGGATGAACTCCGAGCCAAAGCCTGACTAGTCGTTTGAAGAGGCTTTCTCAGCTTCCCTGCGAAGTTTGGCGAACATTTCAGACGGATCTTCTTCGTCTTCCTCTGCATCGGTCGCCGGCTCCGCATCAGCTTTAGGCTCCGGTGAACTCTCTGTCTCTGCTTCAGTGCCGGTCTCTGTATCAACCTCGACTTCGGTATCTGCCTCCACCTCCTCGGAGATTTCAGTGTTCTCGTCGGGCTCGTCTTTGATCTCGGCGGCTTCAGTAGCGATTTCGTCGAGTATGGCAGGCACGACTTCCACGTCCAGCCGTTCCTCCGACCACGTCCCCAGCGAGGTCTCGCCGCCGACAAGCGTCATGCCGGGCACAAGACTGCTCCTGAAACCAACTGGCAGATAGATGTCGCACCAGCCGCCCATGCGGCGCTTGCCGAGCTGCCGACCCGCGCGCACGGCGTCAGCGGCTTCAACATCGATATCGATTCTCGGCCCGAGACCGGCTGCCGCGATCCGAAGCCCGGCATCGCTGTCGCCGCTGGCAATCGTAACGAAGGCGACACTGAGCCCAAGGGCGTCGGCAGACAGCGCAACGACCCGCGATGGATCGCCCTCCTCGCGAACGATCGCTTCAATGCCACCGGCCATCGGGGCGTAGATACCCGTCGGAGAGGCGGGAGAAGACGACACGCGTATCCGGGTGCGTGCCACATTCTTCATGCGTAGCTCTGTTGGTGGGGTTTCGGTGGTGATCTCGGTGATAACGCCGTCGCATGGTGCAACGACGGCATCGGGTGCCTCCGGCATGGTCCGCCCGGCCCGGCGCGTTGCCAGCAGACAGATCACAGCCGCGATAAATCCCAGCCAGAACAAAGGCCCCCAGATCATCCCGAGAAGTATCCCGATCAGCCAACTGGCCAGCGCCCCGGCGATTCCTTCCAGGTCGAACCCGGTTCTGGCCCAGGGAAATGTTGTCTTCGAGAACTCGTTATTTGTGTCCGCCATGTCCCGCTCCTATTCAGCCGCCTGAAGCTGGTCCCGTGCAGCCTGTCTGGCCCACATATCGGCATATTCACCGTCTGTGGCCAAGAGCGCGCTATGGGAGCCGCGCTCAACGATCCGGCCATCGCTCAGCACGATGATTTCGTCCGCGTTCCGCACCGTGGACAGCCTGTGCGCCACCATGAGGGTTGTTCGTCCCTTGGAAGCCTCTTCGAGTGCGTCCTGAACGGCCGCCTCTGTCGCGCTGTCCAGTGCGGATGTCGCCTCATCGAGAACGAGGATCGCGGGATCGTTCAGGATCACCCGCGCAATGCCGACGCGTTGTTTTTCACCGCCGGACAGTTTCAGGCCGCGCTCTCCGACCCGTGTCTCCCAGCCATCGGGAAGCTTTTCGATGAATTCGAGCAACTGGGCCCGTCGTGCAGCGTCGCGAGTTTCGTCTTCGGTTGCGTCAGGTTTGCCATAAGCGATGTTGGCCCCAAGCGTGTCGTTGAAGAGGACGACATCCTGCGGAACAAGGCCGAGCGCGGCCCGGAGGCTCTCCTGTTCGAGCTCCCGCACATCCTTGCCGTCCACCATCACGCGGCCGTCCTGAACATCGTAAAAGCGGAACAGCAGCTTCAGCAGCGTTGACTTGCCCGCACCGGATGTCCCGACAAAGGCCACCTTCTTCCCCGGTGCCACATCGAAGGACACATCTTCGACACCGCGAACACGGCCATCATGGGAGAATGCGACATTCTCAAACGCGACATGCCCGTTGGGCGAAACCAGTTTTTGAGCGTTCGGCGCGTCGGCCACGTCAGGCTCCATCGCGAGCAGGCCGTAGAGCTTTTCAAGGTCCACAGCCCCCTGTTTGATCTCGCGCCAGGCCCAGCCGAGAATGTTGAGCGGCGCATAGAGCGATAACAGGACCAGCATGACGGCGGTCAGGTCGCCGATCTGCATGGTGCCTTCTTTGAAGTTCCAGGCGGACAAGGCCAGAACCGCCAGCAAACCGCCATTCATGATCAGGGCCTGCACGATGTTGAGCAGGTACATGGAGCGCACAGCATCGACGTAGCGGTCATTGTAGACGCTCATCGCCTTGTCGTAGCGGTTGGTTTCCCGGCGTTCTGCTGCGAAGGCTTTCACCGTCTCGAAATTGGTCAGCGTGTCGACAGAGACAGCGCGCCATTCAGTGTCGGCGACATTCATCCGCCGCCGCTGGCGCACCCGCCATTCGGTAATGATGACGGTCGCAATGATGTAGAGAACCACTGCGGCGATGGCGATGAAGGCCAGCCGGATATCGAAGGCCACCCCGAGCGCGATCGAAGCGAGGACAAGCCGGACCAGCGTCGGACCGATATTGAAGGCAAGGAACCGGATCAGGTAGTCGATTGCGCTCGCGCCGCGCTCAATGATGCGGTTCAGCGCACCGGTGCGCCGGGTCTGGTGGAAGTTCAGCGACAGGTTCTGGGCGTGACCGAAGGCATCAACGCAGGCCACGCGCTGCGCATCCTGACTGACAGGCGCGAACATCATATCCCGGATCTGGGGCAGCCCGGCAGCCGCGAACCGGATTCCGACCCCCAGCAACAGATACAGCGCCGCGGTCGTATAAGGGGCACCGTCTTCGCCCGCGATGTTGTTCACGCGGTTGATCGCATCCCCGATAATGAGCGGAGAGATCACTTCGAGCACGGACGCTGCCAGTGTGATCAGCACCGCCAGAACCATGATGGGCCGTGACTTGGCGAGTTCCGGCCGCGCCAGCAGCTTGAGAATGCGCCCAATCGAGACACCGATCCCGCCATCTGCGCTTTCGATACGGTCGGGGTCTGCGGTTGTGTGTGGATCAGCCATTCAGCCGATGTAAGCTGATCTTCGGGGTTTCGCCACTGTCAGCTGTGCAGGTCTGGTTCTGTTAATCGATTGCGCCTAATGGAGTCGGTGGAAAATTCGAGAGACGACCATGGCGAAACTCAAGTCCATCTGTGTGTATTGCGGCTCCTCAAACGATGTGAAGCCCGCCTATCTGCGGCTTGCGCAGGATCTGGGACGTGCGCTTGCCGGTCAGGATATCCGCCTCGTTTATGGCGGCGGAGGCGTTGGTCTGATGGGCGCATGCGCCAAAGCGGCGCATGGGGCTGGCGGCGACGTGCTCGGCGTAATGCCGCGCTTCCTGCTGCAAAAAGAGCGGATTTTCGAGGATGTGCCGCACGAAATCGTCGACGATATGCACACGCGCAAGCAGCGCATGTTCGATGAGTCGGATGCGTTTATCGTGCTGCCGGGCGGCATCGGCACGCTTGAAGAAGCCGTTGAGATGCTGTCCTGGGCGCGGCTTGGCCTGCATGCGAAGCCGATGGCCTTCCTCGACGAGGACGGTTTCTGGGACCCCTTCTTCGTGCTGATGGATCACATTATTGATGGCAAATTTACGCCGCAGGAGTTCCGGGCAAGCCTTGTGCATACCGACACGCCCGAGGTGAGCATCACCGCGCTCGAAGATCGCTGCGTCGTGCTCGACAGCTAGCCGGCGAGGCGTTTGACGGCTTTCTCGCGGCCAATGAGTTTGAGCATGTCGGCCATGTCCGGTCCGTGCGCCATGCCCGTCAGAGCCTTGCGCAGCGGCATGAACAGGCCCCGGCCCTTCCGTCCCGTCTCAGCCTTCAATACTGACGTCCAGACGCCCCATGTCTCATCGGTGATCTCGCCCTCTGGCAGGCTGGCGGCAGCGGTGGCAACGAAGTCGCGATCTTCATCATCGATGTCCGGCGTAATGTCGCCGAACGCCACGTCCAGAAATCCGCGGACATCGGGTAGAACAGAGCAGTTCTGACGCACAACCGTCCAGAAAGCTTCGTCTGCCGCCCGAGGGTCGATGGCGAGCAAGCGTTCCTTCACCTCGTCGAAGGGCAGGCTGTGCAGGATCGATGCGTTGACGCTTTTCAACTCCGCTTCGTCAAACCGCGCCGGGGCGCGACCAATCTTGTCGAAAGCAAAGGCCTCAGCCAGTTGATCGATACTGTCGGCGGCCTCCACGTTTTCGCTGGTGCCGATCTTTGCCAGTAGCGAAGCGATGGCCAGTGGCTCGAACCCATCCTCAGCCAGCTGTGCAATCGACAGCGACCCAAGACGCTTCGACAGCCCCTGCCCGTCGGCACCAATCAGGAGCGGCGTGTGCGCCATGTCGGGCGGCGTTCCGCCCAGCGCCCGGAAAATCTCGATCTGTGCGCCCGAATTGGTGACATGGTCCTCGCCACGCACAACGTGGGTGATGTTGTATTCGATATCGTCGACGACGCTTGGCAAAGTGTAGAGGTAGGAGCCGTCTTCACGGATCAGGATCGGGTCGGAGATCGACGATGTGTCGATCGACTGATCGCCGCGCACATGATCGGTCCATCCGCACCGGCCGCCAGAGAGCTTGAACCGCCAGTGCGGTGTGCGCCCCTGCGCTTCGAGGTCTGCCTTCTCGCTGTCGCTCAGCTCCAGCGCGGCCCTGT
>JBCBTR010000103.1:0-7280 GCA_039818545.1 Pseudomonadota bacterium | reverse complement strand
TGCAAAGAACAGTTTTGAGGGCTCCTTCCTCACCAACGCCGAAAAAGCTGCTCATCTTGCCGCCATCGACGCGGCCGTGGCCTAGCGACTTCGGCAATTCCGCGCTAAATGCCCGTCATGGCTGAAGTCCGCTACATCGTGAACGACGTTCCCGCCGCAATCACATTCTACGAGACGCATCTCGGCTTTCGGTGCGCGCAGCAGTTTGGTCCAGCCATGGCCATTCTCGAGCGGGACGATCTGAAGCTCTGGATTGCCGGACCAGCGGCCTCGGCCTCCAGGCCAATGCCCGATGGCGAGAAGCCGGC
This sequence comes from Pseudomonadota bacterium, assembly GCA_039818545.1. Lineage (GTDB taxonomy): Bacteria > Pseudomonadota > Alphaproteobacteria > Caulobacterales > Hyphomonadaceae > JANQQC01. Next base: position 6,972 of record JBCBTR010000103.1, on the reverse strand, counting down.
ACCCGGCGGCTGGGCCCGTTTCGTCCTGACCGTCGATGACCTTGCCGGCATGGTCGACGGGCTTCAGGAAGCTGGTGTGCGGTTTCGAAACGACATCCTCGAAGGACCGGGCGGAAAGCAGATTCTCTGCATGGATCCATCCGGCAATCTGATTGAAATGTTCGAACCAGCAGGCTGAGGCTGGCGACTCACGCCCTTCAGCGCTAAACGGCGCGGATGACCGATGCAGCCACCGACAAGCTGACCGTCGATGATGACGTCACAAATGCCGACGCAAAACTGATTGGTGATGACTGACCATGGCCCGCAAGCGACTGATGTATATCGAACTCAAGACCGGCTATGAGGGCGATGGCCCAGCCTGGATCAGCAAGGTCACATACACAAAAAGCGAAAAGGGCTTCCGTTTCCACGGACGCCTGCTTCAGGAAGCGTCGCCCGACCAACGACGCGAGCATGGGTGGACTGAAGGCAACTATTTCGACTTCACCTCCGGCAAAGCCTACTGGGCATCAGGCGCAAAGGCGGATCAATCCGACCGCCTGATCCCGGGGGCCGGCAAGCTCACCGTCGATGAAGACGTCAGGGAAGATTACGCGAAACTGATTGGTGCCGCGTGATTGATGCGGCTTGAACAGAGACTTTGATGGCTCAGGCGGTTAGCCGCGCGGAGAGCGCTGCGTGCCCTTCGACCATTCGCGTGACTTCAGACGGATATGGATCGAGCGTCCAGTCGCCTTTGTCGACAGACCCGCCCAATAAAATGCCGGTCTTGCGTGGAAACATGTAGAGCAGCCCGTGGCCCGGCGCATTTCCCGCGTAGCCGTAGTCGATCTCCTCCTGCGGCATGAGGAATGTCAGCTGCCCGCGCGCAGGGATAAGGCTCTCATCGCCGAACACTTCGCCCGCGCCGAGCCCAAGACAATTGACGACGCCCGTCTGCGGCAACGCATCAAGGTCGCCGGCCGACTCAAAGACACGCTCCTCCATCCTGCCGCCGGCCGCGAGGAAATCGTTCACCAGCGCGCGCAGGTAGATATCCGGATCGATCATCAGCGTGTGATAGGCGTCGTATCGGGCGAACCCAAACGGCCCGCTTGGCTGATTTCTCACAAGCCCCGGATAGAGGTCGTCGCCGCCCATATAGGGTCGGCTCGTATCCATCGGACTTTCGCTCAATGAGTACTGTCTGATCCAGTACACGCCGTACTTCGGATCATTGGCGAAGGTGAGAAAACGCAGGAAAGCGATTTTCGAAGCGAGGTGCAGCATGGCCATTGTCTCCGCGGACACCTGATCACGCTCGAACAAGGTCACGGGATGCCACATCGCGCCTGCTACATTGGAGGTCGTATATGGCGGAAAGTCCTCAGCGTAGATCGTCACATCCACACCTGCGCGTTGCAGCAAAATGGCGGTGGAAAGGCCCACAACACCTGACCCCAGAACCGCAACCTCCGAGCTTCCAGCCTGCCGGACCTTCTCTGCGGCAAGTTCGGCCACCCCCCAGGACAAGGATACGCCGCCGCCGCCATGCCCATAATTGTGAACGACAGTCTTCTTGCCGACCTTTGCGAGCTCCAGACGCGGGCCCGGTTTTCGAAAGGGTCGCAAGCCAACCAGAGTTCGGGTCACACGGTCCATGGACGACTTCACAGGCTGAAACACGCGGCCATCTGCGACAGATGGCGGGTCAGCCTGCGGTGTCAGGGCACAGGCGCTCAGTCCAGCCGCGCCGATACTCGTTAGTACATCACGCCGACGCATAGCGGCCTCTTTCCTTTGCGCCCCGCAATCCTGTGAGCGCGATGCCGGTCACGCAAGGTGAATCGTTTGATGATTCCGCTGATCAAGGGTTTTCGACTCGGTTAATCGAGGCTAGCCAGCGCGGATGACTGATAACGCCGCAATTCTGGGCGCCATGTGCGCCGAGCAAGACGAAGCCGCCGGGGCCGAACATGGCATCAATGCGGAAGAGTATGAACGCCTGACCAGCCGCCTTGGCCGCGATCCAAACCTTGTCGAGCTTGGTATCTATTCGGTCATGTGGTCCGAGCACTGCTCCTATAAGTCTTCCCGCCGGCACCTGTCGAAATTCCCGACCAAGAATGAGCGCGTCATTCAGGGGCCGGGCGAGAATGCCGGCGTGATCGATATCGGCAATGGACAGGCGGCCATCTTCAAGATGGAGAGCCATAACCACCCCTCCTACATCGAGCCCTATCAGGGCGCGGCGACCGGCGTGGGCGGCATCCTGCGCGACGTTTTCACCATGGGTGCGCGCCCAATCGCGCTGGTGAACGCGCTGCGCTTTGGCTCACCTGATCATCCCAAGACCCGCAGTCTCGTCGCGGGCGTGGTCGCCGGCATCGGCGGCTATGGCAATTGCGTCGGCGTGCCGACCGTGGCGGGCGAGACCCAGTTCCATGAAGGCTATAACGGCAACATTCTCGTCAATGCGATGGCGGTCGGCCTCGCCGATCAGGACAAGATTTTCTACGCTCGCGGCGCAACGCCGGGGAACCCGATCTTCTATGTCGGCTCCAAGACCGGCCGCGACGGCATTCATGGGGCCACAATGGCCTCGGCTGAATTCTCTGAGGGCGATGAAGAGAAGCGCCCCACCGTTCAAGTCGGCGACCCGTTCACCGAAAAGCTGCTAATCGAAGCCTGCCTCGAACTGATGGCGACAGACGCCATTCAGGCGATTCAGGACATGGGCGCCGCCGGCCTCACCTCCTCTTCTGTGGAGATGGCCGACAGCGGCGGGGAGAATGGCGAAGGCATCGGCGTGGAGATGGATCTCGACAAGGTCCCGCAACGCGAGGAAGGCATGAGCGCCTATGAGATCATGCTGTCGGAGAGCCAGGAGCGGATGCTCATGGTGCTCTATCCCGACAAGATCGACGTCGCGAAAGCCGTGTTCGACAAGTACGACCTCGATGCTGAAGTCATCGGCCAGACGACCGATACCGGCCATCTCGTTCTGAAACAGTTCGGCGAGGTCGTTTGCGATATCCCGGTGGCGCCGCTCGCCGAAGACGCCCCGAATTATGACCGGCCATGGGTTGCGCCGAAGCCGCGCAAGCCGCTGGACATCACATCCTTTCCCGAACCCGAAGACTATGGCGACGTCCTGCTGAAGCTGATGTCCTGCCCGGACATGGCCTCCAAACGCTGGATCTGGGAACAGTATGACCGCCATGTCATGGGCGACACGGTCGACAGCTCCCAAAGCATGGGCGACGCCGCGATCGTGCGCATCCACGGCACGAACAAAGCGCTGGCGATCACTTCAGATTGCAATCCACGCTATGTCGCCGCCGATCCGTATGAAGGCGGCAAGCAGGCCGTCGCCGAGGCCTATCGCAACCTGTCAGCGGTTGGCGCGACCCCCATCGCGATCACCGACAATCTGAACTTCGGCAATCCCGAAAACCCGGAGACGATGGGCTATATCGTCAAGGCGATTGAGGGCATGGCCGAGGCCTGCCGCGTGCTCGACTTCCCCGTCGTGAGCGGGAATGTCAGCCTCTATAACGAGACCGACGGCATCGCGATCCCGCCAACGCCGGTTTGCGGCGGCGTCGGGCTGATCGAGGATCTTTCGAAGGTCGCGACCCTAAAGGGCGCGCAGCCGGGCGATGTTCTCATCCTGATCGGCGAGACGAAAGGCCATCTTGGCGCATCGCTCTATGCGCGGGAGATTCTGGGGCTTGAAGGCGAAGCTCTCGGTCCTCCACCGCCAGTGGATCTGGAGATAGCTCTCAACCAATCAAGCTTCGTCGCTCACCTTGTGCGCGCGGGATTATTGAACGCAGTTCATGACATATCCGACGGCGGCATTCTTTGCGCGGCGGCAGAATTAGCGCTCGCCTCAGGCTCTGGATTGGCGATGGATATAGATTCGATATTCACGCCGCATGTTGCCCCAGAAGACATTGGAGAGTTTCCTTGGCCAAGCGGCATTCAACGCCTTTTTGGGGAAGATCAGAATCGGTTTCTCGTAGTTGCATCCGGCGAGCAACGAGAGAAATGGCAAGACATCGCATCCTTGCAGGATAATGTTAGATACGAAACCATCGGTTGGTTCGTCGACGGTCAGTCTAACGATCCTAGCAGCCATATAACTGTGGGCAACGATGAAGACGAGAATGTTTTCTCGCTTCACCTCTCCCGCCTCCGCGAGGCTCATGAAGGCTGGCTGCCGCGCTACATGGATGGCGTCGATTAGGGCGCAAAACTCGAGCGAGCACGGACACGCCATTCGCCGTCGACCAGCGTCATGACGTAAAGCGACTGAAACCGAGCCAACTCAGACCCGTCGGCGCGATATCGTGCGAACTCGGTCGCGAAATGGATCTTTTCATCGCCGCACTGGACAAGGTCACGCGAGATCCAGGCGCTGTAATCCCACCCCGTTTCACCAAGCCGTTCGAACAAACGCTCGACACCTTCGCCGGCATTGGCCTGAACCGTGACCTGACCACCGGCGATGCGAACATGAGGGAAGGCGAACGTCCCCTCCCAGGCCGCTACATCGCGTGAGTTGAACGTCTCCATGAAAGCGTCGAGCGTGGACATTGCCGCCTCCGCGCCCCTGCACGACGTATCGTCACTTGCAGTTTCCAGAACGGGGCCTGCGACAGCACAGGCACCGAGCGATCCAGCAATCAACCCAATCAATGCGTGTCGTCTCATCTTCATTTCCCTTCGTGATGGCCAGTCACTTCATTGCGAAAGCCTAGGCCCCGCCCGGCATCAGAAAGTCCCGCTTACCGAGCACGACGCCCTGCATCCGCAACAGGTTATAGGCGGTCGCCGCGTGGAAATGCAGATTTGGCAGGATGAAATTGGAGAGAAAGAAACGCCCTTCCATCGGCATGGTCTGATCGCCGATCGGGATTTGCAGCGTCACCTTTTCGTTTGCGTTCAGCGCGTCATCATCAAGGCCCTGCACCGCTTCATTCGCAGCGGTGCATCGGGCGATCAGCTCATCGAAATTAGTTTCCTCGTCCAGCGTCGAAGCAGGCTCCAGGCCAGCCAGACGTTCGCCGCCGCGCTTGGTAATATCGGTCGCGACCTGAACTTGCCGGAGCAGCGGGAACATGTCCGGAAAGAGACGCGCGCTCAGAAACACACTTTCCTCGACACCCATCTCGCCTGCATGCGCCTTGGCCTTTCCGAGAATACTTGCCAGCGCCCCAAGGGACTGCCCGGTCGAGGCCTTCAGCATGTAGGAAATGGTGTCGCTCATCAGGTCAGTCCTTTTGCACACGCGGGATGGCCGCGATCTCATCCAGCCGCTCATCGAACAGTTCGGTGGCGATGACAATCGCCTCGACCGCCCGCAGGAACTTGTCGGGATCGATCTTTGAGAACTCGTCGCTGACCTGATGGTAATCGTCATGATCCTCGACCCCGAAATACACAAACGGGACACCTGCCTCGTGGAACGGCCCGTGGTCTGACAGCAGCGTCCAGTCCTGATCTCCGTCGCTGGGGCGGTCATGCCCCCGCAGGACGCTCAAGGGAGACGCTGCCGCCGCCTGATCGATGATCGGGACAAGCAGCGGCGTATGAAACGCACCGGCAGCATAAAGCTGGCTGTCATCGGCGCGGGCGACCATGTCGAGATTGACGTTGAGCGCGATCTGCTCAAGCGGGACCGGCGGGTTCCGCACGAAGGTCCGCGCACCCATCAGTCCTTCTTCTTCAGCATCGAAAGCGACGAAGATTACTGTGTGTTCAGGCGGATTTTCCGCAAACCATTCAGCAACCGCGATCATGGCCGCGACACCAGATGCGTTGTCATCTGCACCGTTGAAGATATCGCCGCCGCCCTCGCCCAGATGATCATAGTGGGCAGACACGACCATAAACGGGCCGTCGGCCTCCGCACCGTCCTTGCGCCCGATAAGGTTGATGGCAGTCTTCTGTGCAGAGGGATTATCCAGCGGGCCGTGCTTGAAGGGGTGTTCGTAGCCCAGCTCGTAGGCGGTCAGATCCGCAGTGACGAATTTCTGCTTGATCATCTGACGCGCCTTGGCCGCGCCGGGTGATCCGGTCTCACGTCCGGCCAGTTCGTCGCTCGACAGGGCCTCGGTGAAGTCCAGCAATTGCTGCGCTTCGAAGCGCTGCGGTTGAAAATCCGGGGGTGCCGCCTCGCTCACCCACACCACGCTAGCCGCGGTTACAATTGTGAGTGCTGCAGGCAAAATCCACTTAAACACGTCGATATCCCCCTATTCCACAACCGAATTCCCTGTTCGCCGGTTGTCTTCGTCATCCGCGCCATTGACCCCGAATCGCTGGCAGGGTTTTCTCGCGTATTACGAGATTTGCAGGCTTTGCGTTCGCCCGCCAGCCTGTTGAGGAGGACTTTATGAAAACTGCCCTTTTGAGCGCTGCTGCGCTCTCCGCCCTGGCTTTGTCGGCATGCGAGAGCATTGGCCTGCCAGATATCGCCACGCTGGAAGAAGCCGGCGACCAGGAAGCTGAAGTCGAGGTGGACAAGGAGGCGAAAGCCCTCGCCGACGCTGAAGACTTTATTGAAGACGCCGAACGCCGCCTTTCGGAGATGAGCGAGTATGCCGGGCGCATCTACTGGGTGCAGGCGACAAACATCACCTTCGACACCAACTGGCTCGCGGCCAAGGCTGGCGCTGAATACACCAAGCTCGCCGTGGACCTCGCCAATGGCACGAAGCGGTTTGAGGATGTGGCGCTTCCGGCCGACCTGGAGCGCAAGATGCAGAAACTGCGCGCCGGCATCACCATTCCAGCGCCATCGACGACTGGAGCCGCTGACGAACTCGCGCAGATCACAACCGGCCTCGACGCCACCTATTCAACCGGCAAGTTCGAATACAAGGGCGAGGCACTGAACCTCGCCGAGCTTTCGACCATCATCGAATCCTCACGCGATCCGGAAGAGCTGAAAGCTGTCTGGGTAGGCTGGCGGACCGTTTC
>JBCBTR010000102.1:0-7354 GCA_039818545.1 Pseudomonadota bacterium | reverse complement strand
GACAGGCCACGCCCGGATCGCGGCTGGCAAGCCGTTGCGCCGCTGACCGAGACGCAGCTCCTGACCCACTCCGATCCCAAGGTCCGTCAACCCGAATATGACCGCTACTATATCGGCACATCCTTCCGCACCGACGAAGACCTCGCCTACGCCCTGCAGGTCGGCCTCGACGTCCTGGGCGGCGGCCCCACAAGCCAGCTCTATCAGGCCCTCGTCGAAGACCAGAAAATAGCCCTCTCCGCCTCCGCCTGGAGCTGGTCGACGCTGCATGATGCGGGGCCTGCCGGGTTCTCCGCGACACCGGCGCAGGGCGTGTCGCTGGATGAACTTGAAGCGGCCCTGATGGCTGAGGTTGAGGCCGCGCTGGCGGAAGGCTTCCCGGAAGAGGCGGTGATCCGCTCGAGAAACAGCCTCGCCGCGAACGCGATCTACGCGCGTGACAGCCAGACCGGCATGGCCAATCTCTATGGCCGCGTCCTCGCCACGGGGGGCACGATCGAGGAAGTCCTTGAATATGAAGACCGTATCCGCAGCGTGACGCCAGAGCAGGCCATCGACGCGCTCCGCACCGTCTTTGCGGAGGACAAACACTACGTCGAAGCGCACCTGCTTCCGGAAGAGGAGACAGGCGAATGAGGCACCTGATCGCCCTTGGCGCGGCCGCGCTGTTCGTCGCTGGCTGCCAGCTTGCGCCTGAAACGGTCGAGCCGGCCACCGCGAACATCTCTGTCGAAGAGGCCGCGAACCTGTCGAGCGTCGTCGTCGATGCGCATGACGGCGACTTCGCCTCGATCCAGCAATTCACGACGCCCGACGGCATTTCCGTCTGGCTGGTCGAAGAACCCTCCATTCCGATCATCTCGTTTCAGGCGGCGTGGAAAGGCGGGTCCGCTGTCGACCCGGAGGGCCTCGAAGGGCTTGCCAATGCCGTTGCCTATCAGATGAATGAAGGGGCGGGGGCACTGGACGCGCTTGCCTTCCAGACGCGCATGGAAGACCTCAATATGAGCTTTGGCTGCGATGCCGGCCGGGACTGGACGAGTTGTTCCGCCTCCATGCTGGCAGACAATGCAGCTGAATCGATGGGCCTGATCGCGACGGCCCTTTCCGAGCCGCGCTTTGATGAAGGCCCGTTCGAGCGCATGCGCCGAGAGAACCTGATCAGCGTGAAACGCCGCGAGACGAATGCACGCTTCCTTGCCAGCGAAGCGATCGAAGCCGCGCTCTATCCTGATCACGCTTACGCCCGCGAAATGACAGAAGAGAGCGCGATCGCCATGACCCGCGAAGAGGCCATGGCCCACAAGGACAAGCTGATGGTCAAAGACCGTCTCCTCGTCACTGCGGTTGGGGCCATCTCGGCTGAACAACTCGCGCCACTGATTGGCCTTGCCTTCACTGACCTGCCGGAAACCAGCGAACTGCCGGTCATCCCAACCGTTGAGCTTAGCGATCCAGCGGCTGAGCCGATCCTCGTGCCATTGCCCCAGCCGCAAAGCCTTGTGAGCTTTACCGCTCCCGGCCTCCAGCGCAGCAATCCGGACTTCTTCACCGCTTACGTGCTGAACTACACGCTCGGCGGCGGCGGCTTTGAGAGCCGGCTGATGAAGGAGCTGCGTGTCGCACGCGGTCTCACCTATGGCATCGGCACGCGCCTGAGCTTCGGCGGAGAACTCGCAACATGGTCCGGTGCGGGCCAGACCAAGAATGAGAGTGCCGGCGAGTTTCTCACCGTTCTGCGCGAAGAACTGGTCAAACTCGTAGAGGACGGGGTCACAGAGGAAGAACTGTCAGACGCGAAAGCCTACCTGACCGGTTCCTACCCACTGGGCTTTGATTCCAACGCCAAGATTGCCGGCAACCTCATGGGCGTGCGCCAGCAGGATCTTGGCGTCGACTACTTCGATCGCCGGAACGCCGCTGTGGATGCCGTGACCCTCGAAGACGTGAACCGCGTGGCCAGCGAGTATCTCGCGCCCGACCGTTTTACCTTTGTCATCGTCGGAGAGCCGGGCGGTCTTTAGCTTCCAGCGTCGGCGGCCTCGTCGAGCGTGACATCCTCATCGTCGATTGCGGGCAGCGGAATGTAGCCGTCCGCCTGATCGATCCAGGATTCGCCAAACCGGCGCTCTGAAATCCGTGCCAGCGATCCGTTGATCGCGCGAACGGATTTATCGAGATCGCCTTGGGTATAGTTCACTGTAAGCTCCGCCGCCGTCGCATAGAGCTTCTGGGCCAGCGCATAGTCGCCGCGCGCCTCGGCGCAGGCTCCGCGATTGTGCAGCACTGCCGGAGCATTCGGAAACTCACCGGCAAGATCACCCCACATATTGCAGGCCTGAAGCGCATCACCGTCCTTGGCGGCCTCCACGGCCTGCTCAAAACGGGGGTCAGCCCGTGCCAAAGGATCAATCGCTTCGGCCACCATTGGGGCCCGGACGCGCGCATTCCGTGGCGCAATATCGTTCCGGATGGGTTGGAGCGTATCCAGCAGCGCCTCCCGGATCAGCTCGCGCGGTGCGCTTGAGAACCGCCCGCCCCATGACCGGTGGTGAGGATCGTCCGAGCACTCGGTGTCGGATGCCGAGCCGCTATAGCGCCCGCCAAAGATAATCTCGCCGGTCGCGCGGTCGATCAGTTCGGGATACACGCTGACATCGACCCGCGTTTCCACGCACAGCTCGATCACATCCGCCCGGGTTTCGCAGTCGAACAACCCGTCCCATTCCACGCATTTGCGCTCGGTTTGCTCATAGCTGTGCTCGTCCACGTCATCCACGGAAATGCGACCCGCATAAAGACCTGAGAGCGCCTCCTCAGCCGGTGGCCCGGAGACGAGGCGGAACCATGGCCGTCCGTCGAGCAGGGCAGAGGCCAGCATTCCTTCGAACTGATCCGAGTACCAGCCACCAGCCGGCCCGGAGAACCCGCCCACCTCAATGTCGCGATACTCGGCTGCCGCCAGATGGTTGGCGGGGAGACGCGCTTCATAGTCGACACCCGGCGTGGCGCAGGCTGCAAGGCCCGCCAGCGCAGCGAATGAGATCGTATTCCTCATGCCGACTCTCCCTCTTTCGACAACATTACACGAATGCAACGCGCTTTCGTTTGAACCTGTACTGAACACACCGTTAAGGCGATTGACGCAGCGGCGCCGTTGATGCGCGTCAGTGTTGTGACCAAATCGTGGGTTCAAGGAGAGACCCATGACAGATACTGCCCCGCTTTTCGCGCCATTCACGTGTCGCGGCATGACCGTACCAAACCGCATCGCAATGGCCCCGATGACCCGCAGCTTCTCGCCGGGCGGTGTTCCGGGCAAGGATGTCGCTGAATACTATGCGCGCCGCGCGGCCGCCGATGTCGGCCTGCTGATCACCGAGGGCACAACGGTTGAACGGGGCGGGGCGTCGAACGATCCGAAAGTGCCGAACTTCCATAAGGAAGCCAGCCTCGCTGGCTGGAAGCGCGTTGTCGAAGCCGTTCATGCCGAGAAGGGCAAGATCGCGCCGCAGCTCTGGCATGTCGGCATGATGCGTAAGCCCGGCACCGGGCCTGATCCCGAAGCCGTCTCGGACAGCCCGTCCGGGCGTACCCATACCGGTAAGCAGGTCCAGCCCGAGCCTACCGAGTCAGAAGTTGCCGACATGGTCATGGCCTATGCCAATGCCGCCGGTCAGGCGAAAAAGCTTGGTTTTGACAGTGTCGAAATCCACGGCGCGCACGGCTACCTGATCGACGAATTCTTCTGGGACGTCATGAACGCCCGCACCGACAAGTATGGCGGCGATCTTGTGGATCGCGCCCAGTTTGCCGGGGACATCATCCGCGAATGCCGCAAGCAGGTTGGCGAGGACATGCCGATCATCCTTCGCTTCTCGCAGTGGAAACAACAGGAATACACCGCGCGCCTTGCCGAAAGCCCGGCAGAGCTCGAAGCCTTCCTCACCGTCTTTGCCGATGCCGGCGTCGACATCCTGCACGCCTCGCAGCGCCGCTGGTGGGAAGCCGAATTCCCTGAAGTCGATGGCGAAAGCGGCCTGAACCTCGCCGGCTGGTGCAAGAAGCTGACGGGGCTGCCATCGATCACGGTTGGCTCGGTCGGGCTCTCATCGGACTTCATCGGGGCCTTTCAGGGCGAGGATTCCAAGACCCGTCCAATCGCGGATGTCATCGAACGCCTCGACAAGGGAGAGTTTGATCTTGTCGCCGTGGGTCGCGCGCTGCTTCAGGACCCGTTCTGGGCCGAGAAGATCAAGCAGGGCCGGACCGATGAGCTCGATGACTACGACGCCAAGGCACTCGCAACGCTGTACTAGGCAAACATCCAATCGGCGGAAGGGCGCGTACAGAAAGGCAGAGTGTTCACGGAGATCACACTGCCATGCGCCTTTCCCGCCTCTTTGCGCCCGCCGCACTCGCCGCCGCTGTTCCGGCGGCCGGCTGCGTCTCGACCAATGTTGAAGACTTCGCCGATGCGCCCCGCCAGCTCGTGCTGGAGGAGTACTTCCTGGGCGAAACCACCGCGTATGGTCTCTTCGAAGATCGCTTCGGCAAGGTTCGCCGTCAGTTCAAGGTGGATATCACCGGCACCGTGGAAGACGGCATCCTGACGCTGGATGAGCGGTTCGAATATGATGACGGCGAGCGCGACACACGCGTCTGGACTATCGAGATCCTCGGCAATGGCGAATATCGCGGCACAGCTGGAGATGTCCCCGGCTACGCGACCGGAAAAGTCGTCGGAAACGCTTTTAACTGGAAGTACAAGGTCGACCTGAAAGTCGGCGACGGCACATGGAATGTCGGCTTCGACGACTGGATGTACCTTCTGCAGGACGATGTTCTGATGAATCGGGCCTATGTGACCCGCTATGGCATCGAAATCGGACAGGTCACTATCGCCTTCCAGAAGGGGTGATCAAAGCAGGAACGGGGTAACACCGCGCGGTGTGTCTGCTATATCCAGCAGATGAGCGCCGAACCGAATCGCCCGTCCATTTCCCAGCTTGCCGCCGCGCGGGTGCCCGCAGATGCCGGCGAGGCCGCTTATCTGGACGGATTAAACCCTGAACAACGCGAAGCCGTGCTCCACACAGATGGCCCGCTTCTCGTCCTCGCAGGGGCTGGCACCGGCAAGACCCGCGTGCTCACGACCCGGCTCGCCCACATCATCGCGACCCGCAAGGCGTGGCCCTCCCAGACGCTCACCGTGACCTTCACCAACAAGGCTGCCCGTGAAATGCGTGAGCGCGCGATGCAGCTGATTGGCCCGGATGGAGAGGGCCTGCGCTGGCTTGGCACCTTCCACTCGATCAGCGCGCAGATCCTGCGCCGGCATGCTGAACTCGTCGGCCTGAAATCCAGCTTCACCATCCTCGACACCGATGATCAGGTCCGGCTCTGCAAGCAGATCATCGAGGCGGAGAACATGGACCCGAAGCGCTGGACCCCGCGCTTCCTCGCCGGGCTCATCGATGGCTGGAAGAACCGCGCCCTGACGCCGGACAAGGTGCCGGGGGACGAGGCCTACCAGTTCGCCGATGGGCGCGGCATCAAGTGCTACGAGACCTATCAGGCGCGCCTGAAAGTGCTGAATGCCTGCGACTTCGGCGATCTGCTCATCCACAACATCACGCTGTTCCAGAACAATCCGGACCTGCTCGCCGATTTTCATTCCAAGTTCAAATACATCCTCGTCGACGAGTATCAGGATACCAACGTCGCCCAGTATCTCTGGCTGCGCCTGCTCGCGCAGGGCAATTCGAACATTTGCTGCGTCGGGGACGATGACCAGTCCATCTATGGTTGGCGCGGGGCGGAAGTGGACAACATCCTCCGCTTCGAGAAGGATTTTCCGGGCGCGAAGGTCATCCGGCTGGAGCGCAACTACCGCTCCACGAAACACATCCTCGCGGCAGCCTCCTCAGTGATCGGCTTCAACAAGGGCCGCCTCGGCAAGACGCTTTATGTTGGCAACGAGGAAGCCGAAGACCCGGATGCGGAGAAAGTCAAAGTCCGCGGCCTCTGGGACGGGGAGGCAGAAGCGCGCCTGATCTCCGACGACATCGAAAGCTGGCGCAATGCCGGGCGCAAGTATGAAGACTGCGCCGTGCTCGTGCGAGCCTCCTGGCAGATGCGCCTGTTCGAAGAACGTTTTATCATGCTGGGCATTCCATATCGCGTGATCGGCGGCCCGCGCTTCTTCGAGCGCGCCGAGATTCGCGATGCGCTGGCCTATCTGCGCCTCATCCGCTCGCCAGACGATGATCTCGCCTTCGAGCGCGTCGTGAACCAGCCCAAGCGCGGCGTCGGGGCCTCCAGCCTGCAAAAGCTCCAGCGCTACGCCCGCGAGGATGGCCGCAGCCTGTTCGTGCTCACGCCGATGATCCTACAGACCGATGAGATCAAGGGACCGGCCAAACGCGGGCTCACCCAGTTCGTCGACCAGATCAATATGTGGCGCGACAAGCTCACCGGCGGCATGCCGCACACCGATCTCGCTGAGACCATTCTGGAAGAGTCCGGCTATACGGACATGCTCCAGAAGGACCGCAGCCCGCAGGCGCAGACCCGGCTCGACAACCTCAAAGAGTTGATCAACGCCCTCAGCCAGTTCGATACGCTCACGGCCTTCCTCGAACACGTCGAACTCGTCATGGATGTCTCCGGCGACAGCGGTGGCGACGAAGTGCAGATCATGACGCTGCACGGTGCCAAGGGCCTGGAATGGCCGATGGTCTTCCTGCCGGGCTGGGAGGAGGAAGTGTTTCCTTCCCGCCGCAGCTTGGATGAGAGCGGCATGAAGGGCCTCGAGGAAGAGCGCCGGCTCGCCTATGTCGGCATCACGCGCGCTCGGGAATCGGCTCGCATCACTTTCGTCGCCAACCGCCAGATCTATGGTCGCGGGCAGTCCGGCCGGCCAACGCGCGTTGTCGACGAACTCCCGCACGAGCATGTCGATGTCATGGCCGAGACGGGATACTCGACCCAGCCCGGCGCGGATGCCGGCTTCTCCGGCTCAATCGAAGACCTTGGAGACCGGTCCACCTATGACAGCCCCGGCTGGCGGCGCTTGAAAGAAAACTCAAAACGCGGCGTCGCCGAATCCCCGACCACGATCGAAGGCTCCGGCGAGCTCCTCGCCGCGTCCGGCGGCCCATCCGTCTTCAAGGTCGGCCAACGCGTCTTCCACGACAAATTCGGCTATGGCCGCGTGAAGGCAGCCGAAGGTACGAAACTCACCGTCGATTTTGAATAATCCGGCCAGCAGACAGTCATCTCGACGTTACTGCAGGGGGTTTAACGCGCTCTGCTACCCGATCACTTGATCTAACGCCAAATCCAACGTGAT